>CALLFD010000344.1 GCA_937997605.1 uncultured Collinsella sp.
TGGCCAAGATCGACAAGGTGGCATACATTCGCTTTGCCTCGGTCTATCGCGATTTCAAAGACGTCGACGAGTTTTTGCAAGAGCTCGACAAGCTAAGGTGATTCCATGTCCAACATTACCGTCAACATAAAGCGTCTCGACCCCACCGTCGAGCTTCCCAAATACGCCCATCCCACCGATGCCGGCTTGGATCTGCGCTCCAACGAGGACTGCGTCCTGAAGCCCTTCGAACGCCGTCTGGTCTCTACTGGGCTGGCCATCGCCCTGCCCGATGGCTACGCCGGCTTCGTCCAGCCCCGCAGCGGCTTGGCCATCAAGCAGGGCCTGTCTATAGTCAACACGCCGGGCCTCATCGACGCCCACTACCGAGGAGAACTTAAGGTTATCCTCATCAACCTGGACCCCTCCAACAACATCCAAATCAACAAAGGCGACCGCATTGCCCAACTCGTCATCCAAGAAGTCCCCACGGTCAACCTCATAGAGGTAGACGAACTGGATAAAACCGACCGAGGCAACGGAGGCTTCGGCTCCTCCGGCGTCGCCTAGGGGCGCTCGTATCCCTCCCGCCCGCCTCTCACACATATCATTCCATGCTCAAACATTCTCGCTTCGCTTCGCTCGCTGCGAAACTGCGCGTGGAACGATATGTGAGAGAGGCGGGCGGGCGGCTACTCGCTTGAAAAAAATTACATTCTAGTTAGCCGACGCGATAAAGGAATAGTCTCTTTGTCGCGTCGGCTAACTGTATTCATCTTTTCCGGTCTCGCCTTTGTTGGTTCTACTGGAGGGGAATCTAGTTTAGCTGCTAGTACGTAAACGCAGCTTGCCTGTGGGGGCCTATATATCGTCCCGCGCGCAGTTTCGCAGCGTAGCGAGAATGTTTGAGCACGGGATGATATATAGGCCCCCACAGGCAAGCGGACAGTCCGACGCTAGCGGATATGCGCAGGTTTTTCGCCCCAGTAGAAGCGGCAGAAGGCTCTTTTGCGCTTTTGGGGTTTGCCTACGAGTTCCATGGTTGCGATGGCTATGTCTTCGGCTGCGTGGGGGCGGCGTAGTACTTCGCCGTTGATGAGTAGGGCTTTGAGCGATTCGGGATGATCGTGGAGATGGCGCAACGTCACGATGAGTTCTCGTGCGGTGGTGACATGCATGCTGGCGCCCATGCCGGTGAGCATCGTGGTGTTGGCCTTTTCCTGGCCATAGGACTTGCCCAGCAGGATCATCGGCAGATGCGCGCACAGGCACTCGGTGACGGTGAGTCCGCCCGATTTGAGGATTGCCAGGTCGCAGCCGTGCATGAGGGCCGCCATGTCGTCCACGTAGTC
>CALLFD010000345.1 GCA_937997605.1 uncultured Collinsella sp.
GTCCTGTTTATCGGCTTGGGCGGCACCATGCAAAAGATGCTCGTCATCGATGGGAAAGCCCTGGCGACCACCGGCACCACCATGCTGATCGTCTCATTTGCGCTCGGCTCGCTTATCGGCGAGGCCATCAACCTGGAGGCCGCCATCGAAGACCTCGGCGAATGGCTCAAGCGCAAGACTGGCAGCGAGGGCGATAACGAGTTTACCAACGCTTTTGTCTCGGCTTCACTCACCGTGTGTATCGGCGCCATGGCCATTGTGGGGTCAATCCAGGACGGCCTGCTCGGCGACTGGTCCACACTCGCCCTGAAGGGTGCACTGGACTGCATCATTGTCTGCACCATGACGGCCTCGCTCGGCCGCGGCTGCATCTTCTCGGCCCTGCCCGTCGCCGTGTTCCAGGGGACGATCACGCTGTTTGCGGGCGCGCTCTCCCCCATCATGACCACGGCGGCCCTCGACAGCCTCTCACTCGTGGGATCCATGCTCATCTTCTGCGTCGGCGTCAACCTTATCCGACCTCAGACCTTCCGCACGGCCAACATGCTGCCCGCCGTCGTCATAGCCGTCATCTACGCCCTCCTGTTCTAAATCTATCTACGTTGCGGCATTTCGAACATCTGTTTGATGCTGTGCTATGATATGAGGTCACCGACACCGTATAGGGAGAGGAGAGGGCGGTGGCCGACCAAGACGTCAAGATGCTCATCGAGCGCATTATGGCCGAGGCTCGGACCCATCAGTCCGCCCGCTTCTCAAATAAAATCTATGCTGACGAGCCGATTCTCAAGACCGGCCGACAGATGCAGAACTTCCTCCCCGACCAGTACCGCAAGATGCGCGAGATATCGCGCTGGCAGGATGATCCCAAGGGCGGCGCGGGGCGTTGGCTATCAGAGGCGGAGCTTTTTTACCGTCAGGGCTTACTGATGGCCGACTTCGAAGACGATTGTCCCTACAACGGCACGTTTAAGTCGTACTTTCCCACCTACAACGCCATGAGCGATCGACAACTGCGCGGCTACTTTACCTGGCGCGCCCAGGTGCGCCGCAAAAAAGTGGAAGAGACGTCCACGTCCTTCGCCTTTTTATATCTCTACGAGCTCATCTGCGGCATCGGTGTAGACAATCCGCTCGACGGCTTCCGCAAAATCAAAGCCTTTTGGGAATCATACCGAGCTTATGAGCCCGGCATCGACCGGTTCGCGCGCGTATGGCTGCAGGACTACGCCGTATTCCACGGGCTCGATCCCAAACTGCTCAGCGATTCCAAAACGGTCTTATTTGATAAGGCGCTCATTGAGCTGCGCCGTGCGGCACGCGATATCGAGCCCTTGCCTACACCCGCTACACCAGCAACCAAACGCCGCAAATCCTCCGAGCCGACCCTCCCCCTGCCGCCCGATGAGGCGCGCGAGGAGCGACTGATGGCTGCGATCAATGCGCTGTCGACCTACAACCTGGGCAACTCAAGGATCAACCATGCGCACCATCGCGACCTGCGACACGTGGCTTGCGCCGTCTATGTCCGCATGGCCCGCTACTATGACACGCACCGAAAGAGTGGCATTGTGGCGAGCCTGTT
>CALLFD010000346.1 GCA_937997605.1 uncultured Collinsella sp.
GCTTCGGCAGTGGCGAGTGATGCAGGCGATCGCGCTGCCTCGGCAACCAAGGTCGTGACGCTCGTGACCTGTCGCTCGCTGTCATTTAGCAATACGCGCGCCGTCATGGTGCTCACGCCGGTCGAGGAATAGATTGTTAAGAGTAGCTAAAAGAGCCCCGTCCCAAATGAGCTGCTCGATGACGGTAAAAGGAGGAAATGATGCTCGAGAATGGCAAAACGATGCCTTCGGTTGATGCTTGGCTGCGCGAGGCCAAGGCCGATCCGTCGGCACCTGCGTGCGGCATGTATTTGACGCATAACGGTGTGGTGCGCGCGACGCCCAAGGCCGAGGCACGCGGAGTCGAGACCGATGGCGTGGCGCCGGGCCACAAGGTGGGAGGCATGGTCTTTGACTACGACGCCGAAAAGGTGCGGTCTGCTATTGAAGCCACGCGCGCGATGCCAGGCATCGGCTATGTGCGCGTGTGGCTGGCGAGCGGCGAGCTTTCCGTGGGCGACGATATCATGCTCGTGCTCATTGGCGGAGACATTCGTCCGCACGTGGTCGATGCCCTGCAGTCGCTTGTCGGCACCATCAAGAATGAATGCGTGAACGAGGTAGAGCGCGAGGCATAGGGCTTTGCGATCGATTCGAGCCCATCTGTAGCAAGAGCCCGCTGGCAGTTAGATTGAACTGCCAGCGGGCTTACTTGTCCGTTGGAACCGACTTGCAGCAGCGCCAGCGCTATACGCGTGTGGCGTCCTTGGGGCTCATGGTCATGCTCTGGAAGCGATTTTCCATGTATTCATTATCGAAATACTTGCCGTAGAACTGCGCAACGGGAATATCGTTGACCGTGCCGTTGACGCGCTGATACCAGTAGTCGAGCGATTGCAGCGTCATGACGCCGTCGACCAGCATAATGACGGTAAAGATGACGGTAGCCGAGTAGCGGCTCTTCCACGGAATCATGTTGATGAGCTTGAGCAGCCTCGGCAGCAGCAACTTGATCCAGATAAGGCCACCCAGGCCCCACAGGCAGGCAAAGCCCGTGCAGGTGCGACCGCCCGTAAGGACGGCGAGCG
>CALLFD010000347.1 GCA_937997605.1 uncultured Collinsella sp.
GTGACTGGAGTTCAGACGTGTGCTCTTCCGATCTCGCTCAAGCTCGTCAAGCGAACGATCGAGCGGCCACGCATTGTCGCGCCACTCAACACCAACTAATATGGCACGCTCGGGCTCGGGTGCCGTGGGAACAAGGGGGAAGCGGGCCATTAGGCAGCCTCAATACAATGCAGGATGTCCTCAACGACCTCATCGATCGTAAACTCGTCCATATCGAACCACACAATGCGGTCATCGCGTTTAAACCACGAAAGCTGACGTTTGGCATAGCGACGCGAACGCATCTTGATGAGTTCGCGAGCCTCATCCATAGAAATCACGCCATTGAAAGCATCAATGATCTCTTTATAGCCAATTGCCTGCATCGAAGTCAGGGCATCTCCCAGCCCCTGGTCCATAAGACCGCGAACCTCATCAACAAGACCCTGTTCAAACATCAGATCGACACGCAGGTTAATGCGCTCGTAGAGCACCTCGCGATTACGCGTCAGACCAAACCATAGAGCATGATAATGCTCGCGCGGAACACTAAACTGTCTTTTTTGCTGTGCATAGGAGATACCATCATCATGCATCTCGAGCGCACGAATCACACGGCGCACGTTATGGGGATGAATAACAGCAGCCGATTCTGGGTCGCGCTCGGCAAGCAGGGCATGCAGTTCTTCCTCGCCAATACGCTCGGCAAGCTCCTGATAGCCCACACGGCGATCGTCCTCAAGTTCACCCGAGGGAAAGTCCATCTCATCGAGGGCGGCCTTGAGATACAGCCCCGTACCTCCGCAAAAAACCGGCAGACAACCCGAACCAAGGAGACGTTCAACATGCGCGCGAGCGTCAGCCTGATAAAGCGCAGCAGAATATGCCACACCCGGCTCTACAATGTCGACGAGACGCAGCGGCGCCGTACACTCATCGGGCGCCATCTTTGCGGTACCGATGTCCATGCCGCGATAGATTTGCATCGCATCGCACGACAGCACTTCGGACGAAAGACGAGCGGCCAAACGGTCGGCAACATCACTCTTACCAACCGCCGTCGGACCGACGATCGCAACGGCGGAAAGACCTGCCCCGGGAGAAACCATTAGCGCGGCTCGCCCACAACTGAGCCGGACAAATACCAGGTCTTGGCAACGTCAACGTCAACATCAACGATCTTGCCAACAAGCTGATCGATGCTGTAGCCCTCGGGGATGGGCGCATGAACGGTCTGATTCTTAGGACTCTTGCCCAGCAGGACCGCGTCGTTCTTTTTACTCGTTCCCTCAATGAGCGCCGGAACCACAGTATGAAGCTCACCCTGGTTATACTCGTGTGCCGTGGTCTCAATAACCTTAACCAGGCGGTTGAAACGCTCGAGAATAACCTCATGCGGCGTAGGATCGTCAATCTCTGCGGCCGGGGTACCGGCGCGCTTGGAATAGATGAAGGTATAGGCCTGAGCATAGCGGACCGTCTCGGCAAGTGAGAGCGTCTGCTCAAAGTCTTCTTCAGTCTCGCCCGGGAAGCCAACGATAATGTCGGTCGAGAGCGCGATATCGGGCATACGGTTGCGAATGCGATCAACCAGGCCCAGATAGTCCTCACGTGTATAGCGGCGATTCATCTCTTTGAGGATCCGCGTCGAACCTGACTGGACGGCCAAGTGCAGCTGCGGCATAACGGCAGGCGTCTCGGCCATGGCGTCGATGGTCTCGGGCAACAGATCCTTGGGATGCGAAGACGTAAAGAAGATGCGCTCCACACCCGTATCGCCCACGGCACGCAGCAGATCGGCAAAACGCGGCTTACCAAACAGATCGCGACCATATGAATTAACGTTTTGGCCTAGCAGCGTAATCTCACGCACGCCCTGGCGCACCAAACCGGTCACCTCGTCGACAATCTCCTCGAAGGGGCGGCTCTTTTCGCGACCGCGCACGTACGGCACGATGCAATAGGTGCAGAAATTATTGCAGCCCGTCATGATAGGCACCCAGGCGTGATACTGGGTCTCGCGATGCCACGGCATGCTCATGGCATCCGTATCCTCATGCTCATTGGTGCGGATATGACGCTTGCCGTCAAGGAACGCCTCGGCAATAAGCTCGGCCACATGTGCGATAGAATGCGTGCCAAAGATGACATTGACGTTATCGACGTTGGTGAGCAGTCCCTCGCCATCACGCTGCGCAATGCAGCCGCCCACGGCAACCACACGCTTGCCCGAAGGCGAAGGCGGCAGGCTTTTGCAGGAATTGCACTGACCGTACAGGCGAGTATCGGCGGCTTCGCGCACGCAGCATGTCATGAAGACAACGATATCGGCATGCTCGGGATCGAGTGCCATGAGACAGCCATACGAATCAAGCAGACCGCTCACGCGCTCGGAATCGTGCTGATTCATCTGACAGCCAAAGGTGCGGATAAAGTAGGTTTTACCGGCAAGAATATCGCGTACGGAACGCTGGTCCATGTGCATAAGTCCTAACGATGGAAGGGAG
>CALLFD010000348.1 GCA_937997605.1 uncultured Collinsella sp.
GTGCGCTCTAAGCTGTCGACCTGGGATGACTATGCGATTATGGCCATGGTCGAGGACGGCCTGGGCGTGAGTGTTCTTCCCGCGCTCATCTTGCGCCGCTGTCAGTTCGATGTTGCCGTGCGCCCACTCGAGGGACATCCTCATCGGCAGATCAACGCCATATATCGAACGGCCGACGTTTCGCTTGCCGCTGCTCGATTCCTTGAATACCTCTAAACGCGTGCATGTCATTGTCCGCTTTGGGCAAATCTCGGAGTCCGGTACATTTTCTTATGAAATTGAACTTCCGAATGAGGTACGGCGCTATACTGCTTGCTAAATTGAACTTTGGTTCAATTCGTGTTCTATAAATTGAACTTTGCCAGCAAGGAGGTTCCTGTGGCCCAAGAGACGTTTTGCGATCGACTGCGACAGACTATGTCCAATCGCGACGTTCGCCAGTCGGACGTAATCCGCGCATCGGAGATGCTCGGCAAAAAACTCGGCAAGAGTCAGATGAGCCAATATGTGAGCGGCAAGACGATCCCGCGGCGCGATGTGGCTGAGCTGCTCGCCCGTATTTTGGAGGTCGATGTTACCTGGCTGCTTGCCGGCGACGCTGATCAAGGCGAGGCATCATCACCCCGCAACGATTCCAAGCCCGAACCCCATCCCTCAGCTCAAATTGCAAGGAGCACCACCATGCGTACTTTTTCTAAATCCACCAAGCTCGATAACGTCCTGTATGACGTGCGCGGTCCCGTCGTCGACGAGGCCGCCCGTATGGAGGACGAGGGCGAGCGCATCCTCAAGCTCAATATCGGCAACCCGGCGCCCTTCGGTTTCCGCACGCCCGACGAGGTCATCAAGGACATGCGCCAGCAGCTGCCCGACTGCGAAGGCTATTCCAACTCGCGCGGCTTGTTCTCCGCGCGCAAGGCGATCATGCAGTATTCGCAGATCAAGGGCCTGCCCAACGTTCAGATGGAGCATATCTACACGGGCAACGGCGTGTCCGAGCTCATTCAGCTTTCGATGAACGCGCTGCTCGACAATGGCGACGAGATTCTGATCCCCAGCCCTGACTATCCGCTCTGGACGGCGTGCGCAACCCTTGCCGGCGGTCATCCCGTACATTATTTGTGTGATGAGCAGGCGGATTGGTATCCCGACCTGGAGGATATGGAGTCCAAGATCACGAGCGCGACCAAAGCCCTCGTCATCATCAACCCTAACAACCCCACGGGTTCCGTCTATCCGCGTGAGGTGCTCGAGGGCATCGTTGAGGTTGCGCGCAGGCACCAGCTCATGATTTTTGCAGACGAGATTTACGACCGCCTGTGCATGGACGGCTATGAGCACGTCTCGATTGCCTCGCTCGCTCCCGATCTGCCCTGTGTCACCTTTAGCGGCCTTTCCAAGTCGCACATGATTGCGGGCTATCGTATTGGCTGGATGGTGCTTTCGGGCAACCAGCGCTGCATGAGCGACTTCATCATGGGTATCAACATGCTCTCCAACATGCGCCTGTGCTCCAACGTGCCGGCTCAGTCGATCGTTCAGACGGCACTCGGTGGTCATCAGTCCGTTAACGACTACATCCGTCCTGGCGGCCGTGTCTACGAGCAGCGCAACTTTGTGTATGAGGCGCTCAACAAGATTGACGGCATCTCGGTGGTTAAGCCGCGCGCGGCGTTCTACATCTTCCCCAAGATGGATGTTAAAAAGTTCAACATCACCGATGACGAGCAGTTTGCCCTCGACCTGCTGCACGAGAAGAAGATTCTGATCACGCGCGGCGGCGGCTTTAACTGGGCAGAGCCCGATCACTTCCGCATCGTGTACCTGCCGCGCATGGAAGTGCTCAAAGAGTCGCTCGAAGACCTCGCCGACTTCTTTGATCATTACCGTCAATCATAACGACAGAGATAGTCTGTCATTTAACGGGCGGCCCGTAACAGATTCGGGTCGCCCGTTTTCTGTTAAAGCTCGCGTTGTCGGCGTCTCGATCGTTTGGGCGAGTGGGAATCGCGTGTGAACGGAAAACTGTATTCCAAAACGGAATACAGTGTGCTTCAACTGGAATTGATGTCCGTGTGTCCGCTTTTTTAGAATGTTCTCGACAAGATGAAAGGCGGTCCCCACCAATGATTATCGATGCAAATTCCTACTGGTTTGACGAGCGCATCTTCCATGACGAGACGCTCTGTGAACAGTTTTTGGCCGAGGTGCCCCGCGCTTACGAAACCGAGGGCTACCTGACCGTAAGCCCCACGGGCAAGCGACAGATTGTGATCGAAAAGCCCGCTGGCTTTCCGGGCCTCAACTATATCGAGGGAGACTACACCCTTGAGAAGCGTCTGGCAGACATGGACGAGGCGGGGGTCGATAAAGCGATTCTCAAACTCCCCGGCTGCCATGAGTGGATGTCGCTCGAGATGTGCCGGCGCTTCAACGACGGTATGGCTGCTGACGCGAAGGCGTCAAGTGGCCGTCTGATTCCGCTTGTCGCCGTGCCGCCCTTTGGCACCAAAGCGAATTTGGAGGAGCTCGACCGCAGGCTCGACGATGGTTTTGCGGGTGTGCAGCTCTGCGCTCACTACGGCAAGCGCTATCTCGACGACCAGGTCTTCTCGAGCTTTTTCGAGCACCTGAACGAACGCCATGTCACCGTTTACGTGCACCATGTTCCCGTGCCGGTCGAGAACGAATCGCTTCTCACGTACGACAACCTTCGCCGCTCTTATGGCCGCTGCGTCGACCAAACTACGGCGATCGGCCGAGAGATCTTTGGCGATTTCTTTGAACGCTACCCCAATATCAAGATGGTCCACTCCATGCTCGGCGGCGCATACTTTGCGTTTAAGGAGATGCTGCTGCCTCATGGTCCCAAGCGCCCTGATGCTTCTGGCCGTTTTCAGGTCGATACCGAGACCGTTTCCAGGCGCCTCGAGAACAACATCTATTTCGACATGTCCCATGCTCAGCCTTGGGGCAAGACACTCCTTGCCTGCGCGGTTGACGTGCTGGGTGCAGACCATATTGTTTTTGGCACGAGCTATCCCGTTAAACGCGAGTGGCTCACCGAGGGTGTCGCCTGCGTTCGCGCTGCAAATCTGAGCGATACAGACAGCGACCTTGTGCTTGGCGGTACGGCGCAGCAACTGTACGGTGTCGAGTGAGCGGCAATCAGAGGGGAGTATCTGCCATGGACGAAGGAGAGATGAGGGCTGGGGCCGCTCGTGTGGCCATCGATCTTGGGGACGTGTTGCCGTTCGACGGTTTCGACGAACTCCGTCATGAGGTCTTCGCCCGTGCCCTTATCATCGAGGGGACGGGGCGACGCGCCTGCGTCCTTTCGCTTGAGGTCACCTCGATCGCTCCGGCTCTACTCGCCGATCTGCGTGAGGTTGTTGAGGATGCCGCCAATTGCAGCGGTGCTTATTCTTGGGTGGTTCCTACCCACACGTTTTCCATGCCTCACGTCCGCACCCCTGGGCATCTTGCCGACGATGCTACCCGCAATCGCAACGAGCGCTATCGCGCAGCGCTCGTCGCTGCCGCCCGCACGGCTGTCGAGCGCGCTGTTGCGGGCATTCGCTCTGCCACGCTCGCCGCTGTGGAGGGCGAATGCCCCGTGAACGTTAATCGCGACATTGAGACGCCTGCCGGCTGGTGGTTGGGCTCGAATCCCAGGGGGTTTGCCGACCACACGATGCCCGTACTCGCCATAAGGGATGCCGGGGGCGAGTATGTTGCCGTGCTCGCGACGGCGGACGTTCAGTCCTCCGTGCTCGACGGGTCGCGCGACTCCGAGGGGAGGCGCATGGCGAGCGGAGACCTCTTTGGTTTTGCCGCCATGTCACTCGAGCGCGAGCTGGGCGGCGTTGCCCTGTTGCTGCCAGGCGCCGCGGGCGACCAAGGTCCGGCGGAGCGCGCCATGAACGTCATGTTCGATGCGGCCGGCGTTAAGCAGACGGTCGATGCCCATGAGGACGGATACCGCATGCTGCACCAGCAGGGGCAGGCCTTGGGCGATGCTTTGATCGAGGCCGCTCGCATGGCGCGTAAGGATGACGCTACCGGCATCGGTGCCCGCACGGTCGACGTTCTCCTGCCCGCTCAGACACGCGCCGATTTTCACTCTTTGGCTCCGCACCGAACGTATGAGTTTCATGCCGCTGGCGAGCAGCGCACGAGGGTCTATCTACTCCGGCTGGGAAACGTCGAGCTTGTCGGCGTACAACCCGAGGTCTCGAGTGCATTCGGCGCCACTGTGCGTGCCGCTCGGTCCGGCTCTGTGTTCTTTGCCACGCTCGTCAACGGCGGACAGAAGTACCTGCCGGCCCCCGATGCGTACGAGAAAATCACCTATGAGGCCATGAACTCCGGCTTTGCCGCCGGCTCCCATGAGCGCCTCCTCCAAACCATCCTTGCCGCTTTGAACGCGGCGCGACAAAAAGGAGAACTTGCATGAATATCGGACATGCACGCCGCAAGATTACCCCGCAAGGCGACATCTATCTAATCGGATACCGTAACCTCCCCAACCGTCTGGAGCCTGCGACAGGCGTCCATGACGACGTCTTCGCCAACGCGATTCTTTTCCAACAGGACGACCGCGAAGTTTTTCTCTTCAACGCCGATGTTCTCGAGTTTGAGGAGAGCATGGCCGAGGAGGTTAAGACGATGCTCGCCGAGCGCTACGGAATCGACCGTGACTGCGTTCTGCTCTCCGCGACGCACGACCACACTTCGATCGTCGCCTACCATCGCAGCTGGTGGACGGGAAAATTCAACGAGGACTACTATCGCTGGTTCCTCGATACCATCTGTCAATGCTTCGAAGAGTGCCGCGCCAACGCGCGACCTGCGACCTGTCGCATGGGCAAAAAAGTCATCACCGGTTTCTACGACAACCGCATCATTCCCGGTGAGCTTGCCGACAATGAGGTTATCGTGGTGTCGTTCTTCGATACCGAAGGCAAGCCATTTGCGGGCTTTGTGAACTGGGCGGTGCATTCCGCTTGCGTCGGACCCGACTGCACAGAGCTCACGAGCGAACTCGCCGGTCTTACCGGCAAAAAGCTCGCTCAGAGTCTTGGTTACTATCCGGCCATGGTCGTCGGTGCTGCTGGCGACTGTAGCGACCGCAATTTTCGCCAGGGACGCGGCATTCCCGAGGT
>CALLFD010000349.1 GCA_937997605.1 uncultured Collinsella sp.
AGGCACGGTCCAAATCCCGAATAATCTGCTGTCTGCCAGCGAGATGGGCAGGAACCTCACCAAAACTGGGGGTAAACGGGTTCTCGAGATATTTCACAAGGCTCTCCTTTCACACCGCCGTTTAACTTCATTTTACTTTAGTTAATTCTGATTAAAAGTGAGGCTCTTTATCTAGAGCATCAATTGGGCGTGTGTGCCATCGGCGTGGCGCCTGAATGTGACAAAGGGGCAGTTCCTTTGTCACATTCCCGGAAAGCCTGTTTGGCGCAGGGCTTCGTAGAGGACGATGGCGGCACTGTTGGAGAGGTTGAGTGCGCTGATGCGGTAGTCGTCCGGGTTGACGAAGTTGCCACAGATGTCCTGTTGAAGAATGGCCTCGTGGCTGTCCTCGGTATGCCCGAGCGATTCCTCGTGGGCTTCCCAGGCCTCGGCGTTATCGAGTGAGTCGCAATCGCGCAGCATCGGGATGCGCTCGCAGCGCGCGGGCGCCGCGGCAAGCAGTGGCTCGGGAATGCCCGAGCTCTCGCTGCCAAAGACCAAATAGTCGCCGTCGCGGTAGGTGCTTTGCGCATAGGTTCGGCGCGCCTTTTTGGTCAGCAGATGCAGGCGCTCGTCGGCGGGGGAGAGGCCGTTGCGCACAAGGAAATCCTCCCAGCCGGCATAGGTCGACACGTCCAAGTTTTGCCAGTAGCCCAGGCCGGCGCGACGTACCGTCTTGTCGTCGAGCGAAAAGCCCAGCGGCTCCACCAGATGCAGGCGGGCGCCGGTGACCACGCAGGTACGGCCGATATTGCCCGTATTGGCCGGAATCTCGGGCGCATACAGCACAATGTTGAACATGAATCTCCTTGGCTCAGAACGAAAAACCACCACGAAGGGCACCTTCGTGGTGGTTTGGCGGTTACGTAGGCGGAAAAATGCCCGCTTGGATATACCTAGGCGCGGTGCCAGTCGGTCAGGCAGGCATCGAGGGAGGCGATGAGCGCATCCTTGTCCATGTGACGGCCGATGATGCACAGGCTCGTCATACGGTCGCCCGTCTCGTCGTCCCAAATCTGCATGATCTCGGGGTTCTCGTCGATGATCTTCTGCTTCTCGCCCTCGGGCGCCGAGTCGACAAACAGGCCGTTCTCCATCAGGCGCATCTGGTGGCCGGCCTGCTCAAACATGTAGCACATGTCCGGATCGCCGGCCTGCCACAGCGGACCCTTGACGCGGATGACCTCGTCGGGCCACTCCTGCTCAACAAAATCGGTGAACTTCTGCAGGTCAAACGGCTTGCGGCGCGAGTACACAAAGGTCTCGATGTCGTACTCGAGCACCTCGGGGTCGTCGTGCTCTTCGGGATGCTCCATGGCCTCGATCCAAGCGGCGGAGTTGTAGGCGCGCATGAAGTCGAAGCGGTCGGTGTCGAGCAGCTCCTCCATGGGGACCTCGCCGTTTTGGGCCTCGACGATTACGGCGTCCTTCTGCAGGCTGCGCACGATGGCCTTGAGCTCGGCAATCTGCTCAGGGGTCACGGTATCGGTCTTGTTGAGGATCAGCGTGGAGCAGAACTCGATCTGCTGGATGAGCAGGCTCTCGATGTCGTCCTCGTCGATATCCTCTGCCAGCAGGTCGCGGCCGCCGTTGAACTCGTCATACATGCGGGCGCAATCGACCACGGCCACGATGTTGTCGAGCGCGAGCTTGGGCTCGCCGCCCACCTTGGCCTCGTCGCAGAAGCTCGAGATGGTGTAGGCGATGGGGATGGGCTCGCAAATACCCGATGCCTCGATGATGATGTAGTCGAAGTCGCCCGAATCGGCGATGCCCTGCAGCTGGTTGGCAAGGTCGTCCGAAAGCGTGCAGCAGATGCAGCCGTTGGTGAGCGGGATGAGGTCGTCGGTCTCGGAAAGGCCACCGTCGGCGATAAGGCTGGCGTCGACGTTGATCTCGCCGATATCGTTGACGATCACGGCGGCGCGGATGCCGCCGTCGTTAGCGAGGATGTGGTTGAGCAGCGTGGTCTTGCCGGCACCGAGGTATCCGGTAAGCATGATGATCTTCACGGGTTTGTTGGGCATGTGCCCTCCTTTGTTAGACATGGCTTACAGTTGAATCTTATGCCAAACGCCTGCTCTTATACCCACGCGCCGGCAAATAACACAAGCTACTCCCAGGCTCCCCATACATCGGGGCAATAACCGACGGTGGCCTTTTTGCCGTTGCGCACGATGGGCTCGGCTAGAACCTGCTGGTTCTCGAGCAGCTTGTCGAAGCGCTGACTGGGGGTGAGATGCTGGATGAGCGCGAGCGTCTCCTCGTCCTTGGCTTTGGGGTTGAGCAGCTTGTCGATGCCGCCGACCGCCTGCATCACGCTCGTGAGCTCGCCCTTGCTCATCTCCTTTTCCTTAAGGTCGATAAACTGCACCTTAATGCGGCGCTCCTTAAAATAACGCTGCGCCTTCTTGGTGTCGAAGGACTTCTTGGTGCCAAAAATCTGAATCATTTTGTTCCGCCGTTCTACCTGATAAAGTTGGTGCGCTCGCGATCGGCTTCGGGGGCTTCGATGCCGGCGGCCTGTCCTGCCTCGATACAATGCAGGAGCCAGGCCATGTTCTTGCCGATGTTGCGCATGGTGGCCAGGCCCTCGGCGTCTTGGGCGGCCTCGCCCGGCATGGCGCCAAACACGTTGTTCCAGTACGTGGAGGCAACCACGGGCATCTGGTTGATGGTGAAGTACTTGTTGAGTACGTCGAAGGTCGTTGACGTGCCGCCGCGACGGGCGACAGCGACGGCAGCGCCCGGCTTGTGTGCAAAGGCCTTGCTGCCGGCATAGAAGGCGCGATCGAGGGCCGAAAGGATGCGTCCGCTGGGGTGCGCATAGTAGACGGGTGAGCCAAAGACAAAGCCATCTGCCTGCTCGGCGGCAGCGATGAGCTCGTTCACCACGTCGTCATCAAAGGTGCAGCGTCCGCCAAGCTTGCCGCACTGACCGCAGCCGATGCAGTCGCGAATGGGCTTGGCGC
>CALLFD010000350.1 GCA_937997605.1 uncultured Collinsella sp.
CCGTTAGCCGATGATGCGAGGGCGCTCGGCGTTTTCGACTGGTTTATGCACGCAAAGTCTGGGAATATACAAGTCGCATGTCTTACTGTCTAACCAGTTGCGCCAAGGAGGCACCATGGACTACAAGATTACCGGCTACGAGCCCGCCCAGCTGTTCCATTTCTTTGAGGAGGTCAGCGCGATCCCCCGTGGGTCTGGCAACGAGAAGGGCATCAGCGATTTCCTGGTCGCGTTTGCCAAGGAGCGCGGTCTCGATGTGTACCAGGACGAGGTCTACAACGTCATCATTCGCAAGCCCGCATCTGCCGGCGCCGAGAATGCCCCGACCGTGATGCTGCAGGGCCACATCGACATGGTGTGCGACAAGCTGGGCTCCGTCGAGCACGACTTTACGACTGATGGTATCGACCTGGTCGTCAAGGACGGCGTCCTCACCGCTAACGGCACCACTCTGGGCGCCGACAACGGTATTGCCGTCGCTCTGATGCTCACTGTTCTCGATGACGATTCGATCGTTCACCCCGCCCTCGAGTGCGTATTCACCACCGACGAGGAGACCGGCCTGGTCGGCGCCGAGACGCTCGACAAGTCCCAGATTAGCGCCCGCACCATGATTAACCTTGACTCCGAGGAAGAGGGCGTTGCTACCGTCAGCTGCGCCGGCGGTGTCGTCGTTACCTACACCTGCCCGATCGCGCGCGAGCACAAGACCGGTAGCGCCCTCACGCTCGACATCTCCGGCCTGCTGGGCGGTCACTCCGGCAGCGATATTAACCTGGAGCGCGGCAACGGCAACCTCATCATGGCCCGCATCATCGACCGCCTGATGGTTGCCGGCGAGCCCGCCATCGTTAGCTTTAACGGCGGCACCAAGGACAACGCCATCAACCGTGAGTGCAAGGCCGAGCTGGTCTACGCCGACCACGCTGCAGCCGAGGCCGCGGCCCAGATCGCAAAGGGCATCATCGCCGACGTTACTGCCGAGCTCGAGGTCTTCGACCCCGGCTTTACCTGCACGGTTGAGATTGCCGACAACACTGAGGTCGAGGCCATGGACGAAAAGTCCGCACTTGCCCTTATTCGCGCTCTGCGTCTTGCCCCCAACGGTGTGATCCGCCGCAATGTCGCCACCGACGGCTCCGTCGAGGTTTCCTCCAACATCGGCGTGGTTGCCACCTCTGACGACCAAGTCAAGATCATGCTGTCCCCGCGCTCCTCGATCACCTCGCTGCAGAACGAGTTCAAGGACCGCCTGCAGACGCTGGCCGATGTCCTGGGATTCGACGCCAAGTTTGAGTTCGAGTATCCCGGCTGGAGCTATGCCGAGCATTCGCCGGTCCGCGACATCTTTGTCGAGAGCTATCGCGAGCTCTTTGGCTCCGAGCTACGAATCGAGTCCATTCACGCCGGCCTTGAGTGCGGCCTGTTTGCCGAGGCCCTGCACGGCCTGGACGCCATCGCCGTGGGCCCGACGCTCTCCGATGTCCACACCCCGGACGAGAGCATGGAGCTCGCTTCTGCCGAGCGCTTCTACGAGCTGCTCATCGACGTCCTCAAGCGCCTCGCTGCGTAAAGGTTGCGCTAGCAGCAGTCCGAGCCACGTGCTGGTGGATTGCAAATGACATTATGAGAGGGGGCACCCGAGCTTTTGCGACGGGTGCCTCCTCTCTTCTTTTGGGAAATGGGAGATTACGGACACCTAGCCCATATCCGCCTTGATGAGGTCGAGGGTGCGCTGGCAGTTTTCGCAGACGGGGCCGAGCATATGCTCGCGCAGGTCCGCCATGCCGGGCAGGTCGGCGTATTCGTCCATGACCTCTTCCATGCAAATGGGCACCTCGTAGGCGAGGTCCATCATGGT
>CALLFD010000351.1 GCA_937997605.1 uncultured Collinsella sp.
ACGAGATCCTATGGTGTGACTGGAGTTCAGACGTGTGCTCTTCCGATCTCGAGTGGGACGAAGGCCCCTACTACCAGCACGATCGCCTGGATCTGTACGAGGACGCCCTGCGCCAGCTGCAAGACGCCGGCCTCACCTATCCCTGTTTTTGCACGCGTGCCGAACTCCACGCCGCGAGCGCGCCGCACGCCAGCGACGGCACGCCCATCTACCGCGGCGCCTGCAGAGGTCTTTCTGCTGAAGAAATCACCCGCCGCAGTGCCCTGCGTGCTCCGGCCACGCGCCTGCGCGTGCCCACCGTCGACGACCTCGCCAGCGACGTGATCGAATTCGTGGACCGCACGTACGGAGCCCAATGCGAAGCACTCGCCACCGAGTGCGGTGACTTTTTGGTGCGCCGCAGCGATGGCGTTTTTGCCTACCAGCTAGCCGTGGTGGTCGACGACGCTGCCATGGGCGTCACCGAGGTCGTGCGCGGATGCGATCTGCTGGGCTCCACGCCCCGCCAAATCTACCTGCAGCATCTGCTGGGACTTCCCACACCGCACTACGCGCACATTCCGCTGCTCATGTCGCCGGACGGCCGCCGCCTTTCCAAGCGCGACCGCGACCTGGACCTGGGCGAGCTCCGCACCCGCTTTGGCGCGCCCGAGGCACTGCTGGGCTGGCTCGCCGGGCAAACAGGCATCGCGCCGGACGCCACACCGCGCTCTGCCGAGCAGCTGGTCGAGCACTTTAGCTGGGATGTTATCCGTACGCATCGGGAGAACATCACTGTAACGGCCGAGTAACCAAACGCCTCGCCCCCCGACGAGTGTATAATCTTGCGTCTTGTTATGTACGGAATAATTCCGTACAATGAAGCAGAGGAGGTTTTACCATGCCAACGATTGAGAAGCAGCGCCGTATGGATCTAAGGCTGACCGAGCGTCAACGCCTTACTTACGAGCGCGCCGCGGCCTTGCGCGGGCAAACTCTCACCCAATGGGCCACGGCTCACCTTGACGAGAGCTCCGCACGTGACATCGCCGAGGCGTCAACAACCTATCTTTCTCCTGATGCTTTTGATGCATTTTGCGAAATGCTCGACTCCCCCATGCCCCAAGCCGCAAAAGCGCTGCTTGACCGTAAAGCGATTTGGGAATGAGCACGTTTACCAAGCCCGTTCAACTCCCCGTTGGTCAAGGCATCGAGGCTTTCCACTGCGGCAATACTCTTGTAGACGGATGGGCTAAAAACAGATCAGCCTCGGCGCGAAGAAGAGGGTCAGCGGTTATATACGCATCGTATTGTGACGACGCAGTCGCTGGGTTCTATACGCTATGTACGCACTCCGTAGCTCGCGAAAATGTTGACGAAGGATGGTTCGTTCGGAACTCCCCCTCCCAAGTTCCCGCAGTGCTGCTTGGAATGATGGGGGTTGATGAGAAATTCAAGGGACTTGGTCTGGGAGCATCGTTGCTCAAAGATGCCATCGAGAACGCCTTGAAAATTTCTGCCCTAGCAGGAGCGCGAGCTTTGGTTGTCGACCCAGTAGATGATGAGGCGGCAGCGTTCTATGCGCATTTCGGCTTTGTAACCCTACCCGGCACCAACCGAATGGCGTTGAAACTCTAGACCGTCAGCAGCATCTCCTCCAGCTCCCAGTATGTCTTAAGTTACCCTACAGATAATGACCATTGCCGAAATGTAGGGTAACTACCCAAGGCATCATACGAAGATCTCGCTATGCCCGCCCCTACGCAACATCCCAGGGCTGGAGTTCGTCGCCTAGGCGGACGATGCAGTCGTAGAGCACGGTATGGCGCTCGGCTGGGTTGGCGTCACGATGAAAATGCCCGTAGTACCAGCGCTTGTAGTCCAAGCGATCTTCCAGCTCATCGAAAAATGCCGTAAGCCGATCGACATCGGGTCGGGTCCAGCCGGGCACCGGATAGAGCGTAGGCGAAAGCATGCGCGTAGAGCAGGTGTGAGTGACCACGTAGTCGACCTTCCAGCCCACGCTGTCGAGCTTTGCCCGTGCCTCCTCAAAGTTGCGCTCGTCCGGCAACTCCTGCGGCCACCAGCTGGAATACGGAATGCGGTATTCCTTGTCCACGCTCGTGGCGCCGCCCATGGTAAAGACCGTTGAGCCGTCAAGCTCAAAAACCTCGCCGCGCGTCAGACGCCGTATGGGCGAGGTATCCGACAGGCGCTGCGTCAGCCCACCGTGCCACAACTCCATGGGTCGCTCCGCCCAGTGATCGAAACGCTCGTGGTTGCCGTCGACGAACAGCACGGTGTAGGGGCGCGACTCCAGCCAGGCGATGTCGGCGCATTCCTCGGCAGAGAAATCCCACGGAAAGCCAAAGTCACCCGCGATAATCAGATAGTCGTCGCTCGTCAGGCTATCCCCAAGCTCCCAGTCGCGAAGCTTTTGCATGTCGACACCGCCGTGAATATCGCCCGTCACATAGACCGTCATCGGATTACCACTTCCTTGTAAGTCACTAGCCCGCATTCTGCACGATCACTAAGCCAACCGTTCCAGCCCTTCCATCCTTTAGGGCTTACCCTTCGTTCTTCCATCCAAACGGGTCAAGCACCCAAAAAACCAGATCGAGCACGCCGCCGGTCATCATGGCGGCGGCAAGGGCGATGATAACGTGCAGGGAACTGACACTTCGGAGCACGTCAAATGGCCCCAAAACAGCCAGCAGCGCGACCGCTGCGCCGGCAAGGCACAGCGCGAGGCACGGCCCCGCGTCCTTGACGCACTTCTTTGCGAGATGCTTGGTGTTGTCACTCATCGATATCGAACTCCTTAGAGGGTCGCTGTTCAGATGCATGCCGCCGCGACGGAGCATGACGGCAGGGTAAGTGTCACATGTCGTGCGGACATCAATGGAGAAACCGCCTGCTTGACCAACTCTTGACGCCGTTTTGCACCGACACCCCATCCCCCGCTATCGAGGTCTAATACTTTTCCCGAGAAGTGAACGGCTGTTTCTGAACCCCTGAAACATCCGCATTTTTCGGCGGCAAAATCGTGGGATTTCAGTATTGAAACCGCGGGAAACGGCACCTTTAAAGTGTCGATGCTTCGGGGGTCCGTTTTAGCTCGTTCACTTCTCGGGAAAAGTATTAGACCTCGCTGCTAGCTATCCAGAAAGACACCTCCCCCTTCCCCACCGCCGCGCAAAAACTCATCCAACATTAATCTTGGCTCAAGAATCGCTTAATCTATAACCTGCACTATAGAGTTCGACCAAGGGCGGGGCGGCGTCACGCAGGCCGCCGAACGCAACGCTCGCGCCCGGGCAGATCGCCCGGCGTCGCGCCCATCGAACGAAAGGACAGGTCATGGACGACCTCGAAAAAGTTGAAACCATCCGCACCAAGTGCAACGTGAGCTACACCGACGCCAAAGCCGCGCTCGACGCCGCCGACGGCAACGTCCTGGACGCCATCATTTGGCTCGAGTCGCAGGGCAAGACCCAGACCACGTCGGCGCACGCCGCCACCGAGTCCGCGCCAGTCGATGAGCCCTCGGCCGAGATGGTCGCTGCGCAGGCCGCCTACGAAAAGTCGAGCGAAAAGACCGACTTCTCTAAGAAGATGGACAGCGTGTGGGAGTACCTCAAAAAGCTCTTCCGCCTGAGCCTGGACACCAAGTTTATCGCCACGCGCCGCGACGCGATCATCCTCAACATTCCCATCCTGATCCCCATCGTCGCGCTGTTTGCCTGGGGCGCCACGATATGGCTGATGCTGATTGGCTTGTTCTTTGGCATGCGCTACCGCATCGACAGCGACGGCGACGTGCCCGGCAGCATCAACAACCTTATGAATCACGCCGCCGACGCCGCGGACGACATCAAGCAAAATCTGAACGACGACAAGTAATCGCAGACGGGGGCACGTATGGCACGAATCCTGATCGTAGAGGACGAGGAGAAAATCGCCCGCTTTGTGACGCTCGAGCTGGAGCACGAGGGCTACCAGGTGGAACATGCCGCCGACGGCCGCACCGCCGTGGACCTGGCGCTGGAACGCGACTACGATTTGATTCTGCTCGATGTGCTGTTGCCGCAGCTCAACGGCATGGAGGTCCTGCGGCGCGTACGCAAGCACAAGGATGTGCCGGTGATCATGGTCACCGCGCGCGATGCCGTGATGGACAAGGTGGCCGGGCTCGATGCCGGCGCCGACGATTACCTGACCAAGCCGTTTGCCATTGAGGAGCTGTTCGCACGGATCCGCGTTGCGCTGAAGCGCTCGGAGGCCGTGAGGGCGGCTTCGGGCGTTGGTGGCGCCGGTGCCGGGACGGGCATGGCGGCCGGTGCGGGCGGAGGCGCCGCTGCGATACCCCCGGTCGGCGACTCGACCCAGGTTTCCGTCGCGCCCTCCCCCGCCGCGCTTACCGTTGACTCGGTTGCGCTCGACCCCAACCGCCGCGAAGTCACGGTCGGCGGCTCGCCCATCGCGCTCACTGCCCGCGAGTTCGACGTCCTCGCCCTGCTTATGGCACATGCCGGCACCGTGCTCACGCGCGAGCGCATCGCGCACGAAGCGCTGGGCTACGAATACGTGGGCGACACCAACAACGTCGACGTGCACATCGCGCACCTGCGCGCCAAGATCGAAGACGCCGGTGGCGCCCGCATCATCCAGACCGTGCGCGGGGTGGGCTATGTCTGCCGCGCGTAACGCCGAGGCCAGGCGCGTCACCTCCATCGCCCGTGCCATCAACTGGAGCTATATGTGGCGCCGCCTGATGAGCTACGTCTGGCTCGATCTGTTGCTGGTGGTGATTGCGGCGGCGATCCTCGTCTATGGATACAACCAGACGCTGCCCGACAGCGCATTTACCGCAGGCTGGATTCCCGGCGCCACTGTTCACGGCATGTCGCTGACGCCCGCGTGCGGCTGGGACCCGACAACGCTCGCCTATACCGTCGAGCTTGCACGTACCACCAAGACCTTCCCCCTCGCGCAGGACCTCGTCGCGTTATGGCCTCTCTACCTTGTCGTTGTGGGTTGGCAGGTCATCAGCGTGCTCAACAT
>CALLFD010000352.1 GCA_937997605.1 uncultured Collinsella sp.
CGACAAAGATGCCAGCCAGCGACGCCGTCTTGGAAAGACCGCCCACGCAGCGACGCGCGCCGAGGCCCGACAGATTGGGCTGCAAATCGACGACGCTCAAGGCGGCAAACTCGGCAGACATCATCGCGACCAGACCAAAAAGCGCGTAGTAGTAGATGACCGTGCCGTCGGGTGTGGTGCGTGTCAGGCTTACGCGGCGGGTGCCGCCCTCGAGCGACAGGGCGCGCGCAACCGCCTCCGGGTCGGCGAGTGCCGCCGGGTTGTCCTGGGCAATCTGGGACATGAGCTCGGCATTTTGCGTATACGAGCTTGCCACCGTCTCCAGAATGCTGCGGTCGGTGAGCACCGACGACGCACGTGAGCCGTCATAGCTCGAAAGCAACGTGAGTTTGGGCGTGCCCACGTCGTCGACCGTATAGATGCCCGCGACCTCGCCGGCCTTAAGTGCGCGGTTCGCATCGGCTGCGTCGTCGCACGCATGGATCTCGAGCAGCCGGTCGTCGCCTTCCTGGGCAAGCGACGTCGCCACCTCCTTAAAGGTCGAGGCGTCCCAGGCTTCGTCAGCGACAACGGCTACCGGCACCGGGTCGACCCTGCCGTCAGAGCTCAGGTTCGCGAACATAAACATAAACATCGTTGAAAGCGCAATGGGAAAGATCGCGCCCCAGACCCACGTGCTCGGCCGACGCAGTAACGTCTTGAGCGTGGTGATGATGGTGTTGAACATGACTGCCCCCTAGTCGCGCAGCTCGCGGCCGGTGATCTCGAGGAACACGTCGTTGAGGGTCGGCGGCTCGCTCCACACGCGGCCGAGCGCCACGTCGGCAGCGCGCAGCGTGTCGAGGATGTCGACCAGGTTGTGCGGGCTCGCTTCGCAGGTGCAGACGAGCTCGCCGCCAGACAGCTCAACCGAAAGCACGTGCTCGAGGGCGCGCAGTCGCTCGACCGTAGCGGGCTCGACGGCGCCGACCTCGACGGTCACGCGCTCGCCCATCTGAATCATGCGCTTGAGCTCGTCGTTGGTGCCCTGCGCCAGCACG
>CALLFD010000353.1 GCA_937997605.1 uncultured Collinsella sp.
CATGCGCGAGCTCGGGCGATTTAAACATTGCGTCCAAGTTGGCGCCACCGCCGGCATATCCGAGCGCAGCGAGCGCGATGACGATCACTGCAACGGCGGCCACGATCGGCACGTAGCGATGCCAGCCGGCGGGATTGAGCCCGCTGCGGCGAGCCGCCCCGCGGCTGATGTAACCGAGCGTTCCGTCGTGCTTGAGCTTTGAGCCCACCACGCGTTTGCGGCCCCACAGCGAGGACTCTGCCTGCATTGCCAAGCGGGCGCTTGCCGAAGGATAGCCGTATTTAGTGCGCTTGAACGAGCCATCAAACCCCGAGGCGTGTTTGCCCCACGTCACCGATGTTGTGCGTCGGTTGACCGGCGCGGCACTCCGCCTTCTGCGGCTCGGTTTTGAAGTCTCAGCCATATGCCCTCGCACGCCGTAACCAAATCGAAACAATAACGCTTTGGACTGTAGCACACGCGTCGCGTGCGGTCACGGGCGCCTCGCTCAACGGTCATCGTCCTTCAGCAAGCGCCACAGCGTTGTACGGCTTATGCCCAGCACCTCCGCCGCACGGGTTCGGTTGCCGTGGAGATGGTCTACAACCAGATGCGCGATATCTCGCTCGGTATCGGCCAGCGGTCGCAGGATATACAGGTCGCTTTCAAGCGTCGGGGCGCCAAAGGTTGCGGTCTTAATCACGTCCTCTTGGGCGAGCACTTCCTCCGCCACAGCGCGGTCCACCGTGCCCGCCCCCACCAATATATACAGTCGTTCCGAGACCTCGCGGAGCTGCAGATAATTGCGCGGCCAGCGGTAAGCATCGAGCGTCTTCGTCGCCGCGGCAGACAGCGTAGGCGCTGCCGTCCCAAATGCATCAGCGAGATATTCCAAATAGCGCGCGACCTTCGTCGACGCGGCTCCCTGCTCGGCGATTGCCGGCGCGACGCTCACCGCACAGGCGAAGCGCTCGGTCACAAAGGCGGCTTGATCACTTTCGCCGCCGCCCGGCATGTCATTCGCCGTCAGCACCACATGGCAGCGCGTCGCCAACGCGGTGTCGGTCATCGTGGAGACCAGCTCGCGGAGGCGCTGGGGGCCAACCGCGTTCCAGCCCTCAATGCAAAGGGTCAGCCCCATTTGGAACAACGGCGATTCGACGCTTTTGAGTACATGGCGCCAACCGCGCTCGGTGAGCTCATCGAGCGCAACGGAAACAAAGGGCTGATCGGCAAAAGGACCGTCCAGATAGAGGCGCTTGGCGATCTCGACCTGACCCGCTCCCAGCTCGCCCTCGAGCATAAGAGGCACACCGCGCGCGTAACTCTCTGCAACCGGCGCAGCCACCGAGGCCGCCCCCTCAACGATGCCGTACGCGCTCGATTCGTAGCGGGCCTCAACTTCGTCGGCGTTGAGCCACTCGATGCCCGCATGCGCCGCGGCACCGCGCACCTCGCGCGCCACGACCACCCAAAGGCCCCCGCCCTCTTTGTCGGTGGGGCGAACGGTCAGGCTCAGGCGCGCACCCGCACGCCCCATAACAAGACGCGCGCCGTCTCCTATACGGTCGAGGCGCTCAGCGACAAAAGCCGCCACATCCCGCTCAAGCGCCGCGTCATTCATGGTCGAGATCGCGACGTCCCCACGCGCATCGATTGCCAATGCCGAGGCCCCGGCAGCAGCCAGGGCCTCGGTCAAGATGTTCAGCTTGGCATCGCTATCCATGATTTGCCCCTGTCCGCGGCGACATGCAGCCGCCGACGGTCGCACGACCGAGTGTTTCAAAATTGAACGATATTGCTCACCAAACACTATAGGGCAGAAAGCGCCGTCCTGCGAGTATAGGTGTTGCCCCGCATCGCCATCCTGGCGGGGCGATAAGAGCTCTTCGGGACTTATAAACCTGCGGACAAGCCATACCCGCAAGAGCTCCTATCGCTCCACCGTGAGAATGCGCTCACCAGCAACCAGCACGCAAACAAGCTACTTCTCTACCAGATTCCCAGTACGTGTTGCATTCCCAAACTCATGCACGCAATGCCAATCCAGCAGCAAAAGCCCAATGCGATGGGCTTGCCGCCCTTTTTGACCAGCTCGACGATATCGGTATTAAAGCCAATAGCCGCCATGGCCATCACAATAAAGAATTTCGACAGCTCCTTGATGGGCGCCGTAAAGGACGCGGGAAGCTGAAGCACCGTGGTGATCACGCTCGCCAGCACAAAGAACAGCACGAACATGGGAAACGCGCGTTTAAGCGAGAACGTGCTTTTGGCGTCACCGCCGGCCTTGCGCGCCAGATGCATCTGCCAGCATGCGAGAACCAACGTGATGGGAATAATGGCCAGCGTCCTGGTGAGCTTGACCACTGTGGCGCTCTCGAGCACATTGGCGCCGGGGTGCATGCTGTCCCAGGCGCTCGCCGCAGCCGTTACGGACGAGGTGTCGTTGATGGCGGTACCGGCAAACAGGCCAAAGCCCTCGTTGGTCAGCCCGAGCATGCCGCCGAGCGTCGGAAACACGAGCGCCGCGATAACGTTAAACAGGAAGATGACCGAAATAGCCTGGGCAATCTCGCGATCGTCGGCATCGATGACGGGTGCGGTCGCAGCGATGGCAGAACCGCCGCAAATCGACGAACCCACACCCACAAGCGTCGCGATCTTGCCCGGCACGTTCATAACGCGGCAGAGCACAAAGGCGATGACAAGCGAGGTCGAGATTGTCGCCACGATAATCGGCAGCGACTGGGCGCCCTTGGACAGAATCTGGGAGAGGTTCATGCCAAAGCCAAGCAGGATAACCGCGTACTGCAAGACTTTTTTGGACGTATAGGTGACGCCGGCGGCGAGCTGTTCGCGACGATTCTTGGGAAAGACGAGCGCCAGGACCATGCCAAAGAGGATGGCGAATACCGGACCGCCGACCACCTCAACCTGTTTGCCGAGCAACGTCGCGGGAATGGCGATGATCAGGCAGAACAAAACGCCTTTCCAGCGCTCGCGTACGATATTTGCCAGTTGCATATGGGATTCCTTCTTTCTATTTCACGTTTGCGACGGCTTATGATACGGCAACATTGAGCGCAGCCTTGCGCAAACACAGACTAAGATGCCGCAATAGTTCTCAGGCAACAGCCGAATTACCCACCGCGGAGAGCTGATTCGCGGCATAATTAACAACTGACATATGAGTTTGATAGAACAGTTGCGAGGCGCTATGGAAGAATCGATGCACGTCGGCGAGCAGGAAACGAGCCTACAGGACCAGTCCTACCACACCATTCGACGCAAAATCGTCTACCTGGACTACAAGCCGGGCGAAAAGCTGGGCGTCAAGCAACTTTGCGACGACCTGGATATGGGGCGCACCCCTGTGCGCGAGGCTTTGGTTCGCTTGGCGCAGGAAGGCCTGGTGCGCACCGTGCCCCAGAGCGGCACCTACGTCTCACCCATCAACCTCACCCTTGCCGAGAGTGCCTGTTACATCCGCGAGCATCTGGAAAAGCAGGTGATCGTGGAGTGCTGTGCGCGCGCCACGTCGGCTGGCATCGAGCAGCTCGACCGCGCCATCGTGCTGCAGGAAAAGGCCATGGCCGAAGAGGATCGCATCGGTTTCTTTTTGAGCGACAACCTCATGCATCACATGATTTTTAGCATCGCATGTCGCAGCACCGTGTGGTCGTGGCTCGAAGAGACCAATGCCGACCTGGAGCGCTTCCGCTGGCTGCGCGCTGCCACGCAGGTTCTCGACAATCAGGACATCGTGAACGAACACAAGCAGATTCGCCGCGCTATCGCCGGTCGCGACCCCATCGAAGCGAGCTTTTTGGTCAGCAAGCACCTGCATATGATGTTCCGCAACCAAACCGAGGTTCTGGACCAGTTCCCCGAGTACTTCGAGACCAGCAAGCTCCGCTAACCCGCCAAAAAGGGACAGGTTCATTTTGGCAGGTTTTATCTGGTCAAATGCAGAAAAGGCCCGGCTCCGTCTTGATGCGGAGCCGGGCCTTAGTCGCTAGAACGGCGGAACCAACTACTCTACCGTGACGCTCTTGGCCAGGTTACGGGGCTGGTCGACGTCGCAGCCGCGCAGGATGGCGACCTCGCGGGCGAGCAGCTGCAGCGGGACGCTCGCCGTGATGGGGCTGAACACGTCGCGGACTGCCGGCACGCGGATGATGCAGTCGGCAATCTTGTTGATCTCCTCGTCGCCCTCGGTGGCAACGACGATGACCTTGGCGCCGCGCGCCTTGCACTCCATGAGGTTCGACACGGTCTTGTCGTAGGTGGCACTCTTGGTGGCCACGGCGATGACAGGGAAGCCCGGGTCGATCAGGGCAATGGGGCCATGCTTCATCTCACCGGCGGCATATGCCTCGGCGTGCAGGTAGCTGACCTCCTTGAGCTTGAGCGCGCCCTCGTAGGAAATAGCGGCACCCATGCCGCGGCCCACGAACAGCGCCGACTGCGCGTCCTTGCACAGCAGGGCGGCCTCATGAACGGCCTCGGTCTGGGTATCCAAAATCCACTGGATCTGCTCGGCCGTATCGGAAAGCTCGCGGAACAGCATGCGCGCCTGCTTTGTGGTCAGACGGTACTTAACCTGCGCCAACAGCAAAGCCAGCAGCGTAAGGCTCACGACCTGGCCGATGAAGCTCTTGGTCGAGGCGACCGCGATCTCCTTGTTGGCCTTGGTGTAGATGACGCCGTCGCTCTC
>CALLFD010000354.1 GCA_937997605.1 uncultured Collinsella sp.
TCTGCTCGTAGTCGCTGTGCTTTTTGGCCGAACGCACCAGGAACTCCTGGTTGGTGTTGGTGCCCTTAAGACCCTTGATAAACGATGCGGCCGCGCGCTCGGTGTTGTTCATGCCGGCAAGAATGCGACGCAGGCCAAAGACAAACGGACGCATCTGCTCGTCGACCAACAGGTCCTCGTTACGCGTACCGGAGGCAACGGGGTCGATAGCCGGGAAGATGCGGCGGTCGGCCAGGTCGCGGTCGAGCTTGAGCTCCATGTTGCCGGTGCCCTTGAACTCCTCAAAGATGACCTCGTCCATCTTGGAACCGGTGTCGATGAGGGCAGAGGCCAGGATGGTGAGCGAGCCACCGTTCTCGATATTGCGGGCTGCGCCCAGGAAGCGCTTGGGCGGATACAGTGCCGCCGAATCGACGCCGCCCGAAAGGATGCGGCCTGAGGCGGGCGCCGCCAAGTTGTAGGCGCGGGCAAGACGCGTGATGGAGTCGAGCACCACCACAACATCGCCGCCCAGCTCCACGATGCGCTTGGCGCGCTCGATGACGAGCTCTGCCACGCGAGTGTGGTTGTCGGCGGGCATATCGAAGGTCGACGCCACAACCTCGCCCTTGATGGAACGCTGCATATCGGTGACCTCTTCGGGGCGCTCGTCGACGAGCAGGCAGATGAGGTGCACCTCGGGGTTGTTAATCGAGATAGACTGGCAGATCTTCTTGAGGATCGTGGTCTTGCCGGCCTTGGGCGGGGACACGATCAGGCCACGCTGACCCTTGCCGATCGGCGACACGATGTCGATGGCGCGACCGGTAATGGAGTCCTTGCCGTGCTCCATGCGCAGCGGCTCGTTGGGATAGACCGGGGTGAGGTCGCCGAACTTAGGACGGTTGCGAATCTGCTCGGGGTCCAGACCGTTGACGGTCGTGATTTTGGCGAGGCCGGCGCGCTTGTCGCCGCCGCGCGAAGGACGCAGCGAGCCCTCGATGACGTCGCCCGTGCGCAGACGCGCGGAGCGGATGAGGTAGGCGGGCACGAAGGCGTCGTCGTTGGACTTCATGTAGCCATGGGCGTGGATGATGCCGGAGCTGTCCGGGCGAATCTGCAGAATGCCCTTGATGTCGCGGAAGCCCTCGGCCTTCGCGGCAGTGGTGTAGATTTCCTCGACGAGCTCGGCCTTCTTCTTGCCGGTCGTCTCGATCTCGAACTCCTTGGCCTTCTCGCGCAGTTCGGCGACCTTCATGGCCGCGAGTTCCTCGCGCGAAAGCGTGGGCTCGGTGGGGGCGGCATTACGTTCCTTGTTGCGCTGCTTGCGATCGCGCTGACGGTTGCGACGGTCGTTGTTGCGGTCGTCCTTGCGCTCGTTGCGCTCGTCGTTGCGCTTGTGCTGGCGACGGTTGGGACGAGTGCCGTCTTCGACCTCGGCGGGGGCGGCACCATCAGTTGCAGCGGCGTCGCCATTGGCCGCAGCAGCGCCATTGGCCTCGGCGCCGGAATCGACCTGCGCTTCGGCATCAGCCTGCTGCTCGGGCGCCTTGGCCTTAGCGGACTTCTTACGACCGCGCTTGGGCTTTTCGGACGCAGTCTGTTCGACGTCCTGGGGCTCGGCGGCATCAGTCGATGCATCGGCGGTCGTCTCGGCGGAATTCTCGGACGCACCCTCCTTGGCAGCCTTGGCCTTGGACGTGCGCTTAGCAGCAGTACGATGGCTGCGACCGGGACGGACATCGGCGAGCTCGACATCGGCGGGAGCGGCCTCGGAAGTCGTAGCATCCTGGACGGGTGCATCGGCAGCGGTTGCAGACTCGGCGGTCGCCGCAGCATCCCGAGCGGCTGCAGCTGCGGCTGCGGCCTTCTCTGCCTCGACGAAGGCCTTGGGCTTGCGACCGCGACGGTGCGGGCGCAACCTCGGATCGACAACGGGAACTTCGCTGGCCTCGACAGACGCAGCGGGCTCAACAGGCGATGTGCCCTCCCCTGCCACGGAACGGACCGAAGCCTCAGTGAGCTCGGGGGTTACCTGATCGGCAACCTGCTCGGCCTTAGCAGCCGTGCGACGGCGTGTGCGCGGTACCGGCTTCTCGGTCGGCTGGTCGGCGACAGGGGTCTCGGTGGCGGCAGGTGTCTCGGGCACAGACGGAGCTGCAAGCTCGGTCAGAGCCGCGGCCTCACGCTCGGCAGCACGACGGCGGGCGCGCACCACCTGAGCCTCGCTAATCTGAGCCAACGCACGTGCCTGCGCGACCTCATCGGAAATCGGCGCCGAGGAGTCAGCTGCAACGGTGCGCTTGGCGCGCGTCGTGCGCGTGGTACGGCGCTTGGGCTTGGTGACCTCCTCGCCGTCTGTGGCAGGCTTGGCCGTGCGGCGCGTGCGCTTGGGCTTTGCCGGAACAGCCTCCTCACCAGTTGCAGGCACGGCCTTCTCAGCCGTTGCAGGCGTAGGCGTCGAAGCAGCCTTAGGCGTCTCAGGAGCCGAGGCATGCGCGGGCGCCGCGACCTGGTCCGACGCAACCGGTGCAGCGGGAGCGTCTTGCGTCGTCATTATTTCGTTTTCTTGCTGTTGATCAGACACAGTGTTTGCTCAACTTTCTTTTCAAGCCCTGTGATCACATGCTCCCTGCATAAACCTTCAGGGCGGCTAAACAGTCTAGTTCCGTTCAAAACGACGGACATCATTGATCTGTATCGAGATGATTGCGTCATATACGCAGCGTTAGTGTAACACAACCGCAACCACCTGCAACTTAGTCATTGGGAACGCTCTTAAACGACTAGTTAAAGGGGCACTCTTTGGTTTAACACCCACAAATCTGACTGCCTCCGCCAAAACTATGGCGGTTTACTACGATGAATCGCTCAACCGCGACCACTCCGAAACTTGTTGAACTAAAACCGACGCTCCTATAAGTTGTCAAGAGGCAGTTTGCGGGAGCGTTCTCTCC
>CALLFD010000355.1 GCA_937997605.1 uncultured Collinsella sp.
TTGGTGGTTCGACTGGCGGTTGCGGTCATATCCTGCCTTTCAAAATGCTCAGATACTCAAAAGTATAGTGGCGCCGTCGCGATGGACGAGCCCTGTGGCCCAAGCAGGATAAAGTCTTCAGCAGCCCTTGCAGCAAAAATGATCCGTTTCCCTCCGTCCCCAGTGGATCAGGTGATCCATGGGGGACGGAGGGAAACGGATCATTTTGAGCTTCACCGTCCGGTCATGCCGTTCAGCGGCCGACAGGCGCCGTTGGGCGATAAATTATTCTCGCAACGTGATAATAATCTTGCATCGCGCGGAAACCTTGAGTACTATTCCAAATCAAGCGCGGTGTTCAGACCGAATTGTGCCTCCCGGTGCGAACGCCGCGCTCACGCTCTCTATCTGATCGTAAGGAGAAAAACATGAGCAAGACCGTCGTGTCTTCCGATAACGCACCCGCAGCCATCGGCCCGTATTCCCCCGGCATCCAGACCGGCAACATGGTGTTCCTGTCCGGCCAGCTGGGCATCGACCCCGCGACCGGTAAGATGCCCGAGGGCGTCGAGGCCCAGGCTAAGCAGTCCCTCGCCAACGTCGAGGCCCTGCTGACCGCTGCCGGCGCCACCTTTGCCGATGTCGTCAAGACCACGGTCTACCTGGCCGACATCGCCGACTTCGCTGCCGTGAACGAGATCTACGCCTCCAAGTTCGAGGCTCCGTTCCCCGCGCGCAGCGCTTTCCAGGTTGCCGCCCTTCCGGCCGGCGGTCTGGTTGAGATCGAGGTCGTCGCCGCTCTCTAAGGCGTTGGCAACAACTAAACATGACATGCAAAAAGACCCTGCAGTGCGAGCTGCAGGGTCTTTTTGTCAAGCGATGCGACAAAAATGATCCGTTTTCCTCCGCTCCCAAGGAATCAGCGGGTTAGCCTTCCTTGCGGACTTTTTGCAGGTAGCGGTAGACGCTTGGCTCCGAGATGCCCAGCGCGGTGGCGGCGCAGGCCACGGCGCCCTTGAGCATGAACACCCCGTTACCGTTGAGGTGGCGAATGACGTCCACGCGGTCGCTCTGACCAAGCGATGCTACATCCAGCCCGCGCGCGCTCAGCAACTCGGCAATGCTGCGGTCGATGAGCTCCTGCGTGGACTCCGAAAGGCTTTCGACCTCGATAGACGCGGGCTCCGTGCGCGTCGGCGCCGCGTCGAAG
>CALLFD010000356.1 GCA_937997605.1 uncultured Collinsella sp.
TTACGTCCCGTTTGGGCATCCTCGAGCGTTTGATATCGATTTCTCGTCACATACTCGGGCTCCGGATCATTAATGGGCTCTTGCGAGATGTGGGGGCGATGGAACCGCGGCGGCTGCGTGGAAGTATCTTCCCCCTGCGTCGGCATAAACATTTTGTTCTGGTTTTGGTCGTCCATGATGCCCTTTAGCTCGTTACCAACAACGTGTACGCGCTCATTGTAAGCCCCTTGCTATTTGTAGCTGTGAACATACTTGTTATTTAAGCTCTGGTTCAAAGAACCTTAACCTTATTAAAACCTGAGTCAAACACACTTAGATATGCTTATAGTACTAGACTCAAAAAACTTTATAGTCGATGTATATATGAGCACTGGGTGGGCATATATAAGAGCGTCAAAAGAAGTCCCAGTCACCTAGAAGATGACTCGGCAGTCCTTAAAAGGAGTGGTAAACATGGCAAGCATGGTTCCTTATCGTTCGGTTTTTGGCGTTCGTCCTTCTGCTAGCTCGCTGTTCGATCTGTTTGATGATATGACTGACCTTGCAAACAACTCGATTGCTTCCAAGGCGTTTCCCGTTGACGTTGAGGATAAGGGCGACGGCTATGAGGTCAAGGCTTATCTGACCGGCGTCGCCAAGGACGATATCGATGTCGAGCTTAACGAGGGTCGTCTGTCCATTAGCGTGAATGTCGAGGAAGACGAGGAGAACGAGGGCAAGAACTTCCTGCAGAAGGAGTTCAGCTCGTACAGCGCGACGCGTGGCGTGTATCTAAAGGACGCTTCGAGCGAGGGCCTCTCGGCTAAGTACGCTGACGGCATCCTGACCGTTACGGTCCCCAAGATCGTCGAGAAGAAGAACGTTACGAAGATCTCCATCGACTAACTTCGTTGGTGTTCTGCGCTATTAAAAGACAGCAAAAGGGGCTGGGAAGCGATTCTCGGCCCCTTTTGCTGTCTAGGACAGTCTATTGAATGGTTACTGGCCGATGCTGGCTTGCGGGGCGTATCGAGAGTTTTCGCGATCCTTGGAGAAGGGTTGCGGAGCTGCCGACCTCGTCATCCAGGGTTGCGGTCAGAGCTTTGGCATAGCTTTTGACGGTAAGGCTCGGACGATTGTTATCTTGGCTGATATGCATGGCAATGAGCTGTTCGGTGCGTTCGGTAACAAGTTCGCGCGCGGCTTCGGCGGCTTGGCCATTGGAGAGGTGTCCCCTTGCAGACAGGATGCGCTCCTGAAGAAAGCGGGGATATTCTCCCTCGCGCAGCATGGTCACATCGTGGTTGCTTTCGAGTGCGAGGACTCGACAATCTTCGAGGGTGTTCATGGCTTGGCTCGATAGCTCTCCGGTGTCGGTGGCAAAACCGATGGAATCATCGAGGGTGTCGAATCGATAGCCGACTGGATTGATGACATCGTGTGACGTTGAGTAGGTTTGCACGTGGATGCCGGCAATGGATAGGGTGTCACCGGGATCGAATTCCTCGACAGGCAGATGAGAAAGATTTTCTTTGTTCGAAAGAGTGCCCCTGCTGGCAAAGAGGGGGCCGTGCCAGTGCTTGCACCAGACATCGAGGCCCTTGATGTGATCGCTATGCTCATGAGTAATGAGAAGAGCCGAGACGTTGTCTGTCGAGAGCCCCAGTTCTGCCATGCGCTTTAATGTCTCGCGGCGAGACAGTCCGTCATCGACCATAATGAGCCCCTGCGGGCCCTCGATGAGTGCGCAGTTGCCTTTAGAGCCACTGCCGAGGATATGAAGGTGCAGGCAAGACATAAGATTCCAAAGGATACAATGGGTGCGGACGAATAGAGGAGGAAGCGAATGCCAACGGTATCACAGCATTACGGACACCATGCCGTGCCTGGGGCAGTCGATGAGACCCGGACGAGGCAGCAGGCAGCTCCTGTCGTGCTCATGGTATCAGGCGGCGCGGACTCGACGGCACTGCTTCTTATGGCGTGCACATCAAAGCTGGATATCCAAGACGGACGCGGTGTTGCCCCCATTGCTCGCGAGCGCCTGCATGTGCTGCATGTAAACCATCATCTGCGCGGCAAGGCGTCCGATGGCGACGAGGCCTTTGTGCGTGAGCTTTGCGCGAAATATGGTTTACCGCTGTGCGTGGAGCACGCTTATTTTGATGGGGAGTCGGGCAATATTGAGGCCGCAGCCCGCGAGGTGCGCTATGCCGCGGCGCGGAGGTATGTTCGCGAGCTCTGCGCCCAGACGGGGGCACCGCGAACAGCGGCTCGTATCTGCACCGCGCACACGTCTTCGGATCGCGCGGAAACGTTTTTGATGAACGCGATTAAGGGTTCGGGGCCCGCTGGCCTATCGAGCATTCCTCGCCGGAGGAATATCGTGGTGCGTCCCTTGCTCGACCTAACTCATGGCGAGCTCGTGGGCTATCTACAGGTACATGGTCAGCCGTGGCGTGAAGACGAGAGCAATGAGGATATCTCGTATCTGCGAAACTACGTGCGCCATCGAGTGATGCCGGTGGTGGCGCAGCGCAACGCGAGCGTCTGCAAGACGATTGGCGCCGCCTGCGAGATCTTAGGCGATGAGGACGCGTTTTTGTCTCAGCTTTCGGCACAGGCGTTTCGAAGCTGCCTGCGTAAGGAGGCGGCGGGTGCACTGATCCTTGACGCTCGCCGACTGGCCGCGGCCGAGGTGGTGATTGCTCGGCGCATGGTGCGACTGGCAATTAAGCGTATCGACCCCGACGCTCGCCCGGAGATGCGGCATGTGGAGCGCGTGCTCGCCTGTGTCGCCGAAGGCTCGGGTTCGGTCACGCTGCCGGCGGGAATCGATGCGCGCGTGGAGTTTGGCATGCTGTCATTTAAGGCCCCGGCGGCGCGCGAGGGGTTAGTTGCCGATTGGGTCACCATTCCCGGTCGATTGCCGCTGGGGGCGGGCCGCATCCTGGTGGCAGAGACGATGGCCGTCGAGCCGGGGTGCGATATTGTGCGCCGTGCCCGTGAACTCGCGGGTGCCGGAGGGGTGGCCGCTATGGTGGATGCCGCGACGCTGGGCTTTGCCGATCGCGATAGCGAACGGATGCTCGCCGGCTCGCGCGGGGAGATTCCCGCCGAGGCGCGTTTGGCGCGTCTGTGGGTAGACGGTCCCGTGCCGGGGGATGTGATGTGTCCGTTGGGCATGAGTGGGCGAAGTAAGAAGGTGTCCGACCTGCTCAACGAGGCTCGTATTCCCGTCTCTGAGCGCGCAGGCGTTCCTGTGGTGAGAACGGCTCCGGGAGGTGCCGTGGTATGGGTCGCAGGCGTTCGCACGGACGAGCGTTTTAAATGCACGGCCGCAACGCGCGTGGCGTATCTGCTTCGCGTGGTCGATGCGGAATAGCGTTCCACGTCAGCCATTCTGTGCGACGTTGACGGTATTCCCGCGCTGATGGCGTACGGGCTGGAAAATATACCCCGTGCGCTGCTAGAATGTTAAGTTCGCGTCCATACGGCGGTGTGTGGGCGATAAGCACAAGAAAGGGTTGTCATGGCTTCTCAACATCCGGATATCGAGAAGGTTCTGTTTACGCAGGAGGATATCGACGGTATCGTCTCTCGCCTAGGCGAGCAGATTACTCGCGACTACGCGGGTAAGGATCTGGTGCTGATTGCGGTCCTGCGCGGCGCCGTGGTCTTTATGGGCGACCTGATGCGCAAGATCGAGCTGCCGACCAACATCGATTTCATGGCTGTTTCGAGCTATGGCGACGGTGTGAAGTCCTCGGGTATCGTGCGTATCATTAAGGACCTGGATATCGACATCCGCGGTCGCGACGTGCTGATCGTCGAGGACATTCTGGACTCGGGCCTGACGCTCAAGTATCTGATGAAGAACCTCGAGAGCCGCAAGCCCGCTTCTCTGGAGGTCGCCGCCTTCCTGTGGAAGGACGTTGAGGACCGTACCTCGGCCATCACGCCCAAGTATGTTGGAACCCATTGCCCCGATGCCTTTGTGGTGGGCTACGGCCTCGACTATGCCGAGCGCTATCGTAACCTTCCGTATCTGGGCATTTTGAAACCGGAGGTTTATTCGTAAGATGCCCGACGACCGTAACGATAACAATTCCCAGACTCCCCGGGAGCCTAAGATCCCGGGGATGCCCGGAGGCAAGAAGCCCACGCGTACGGGCTGGCTGTATTTTATTTTGGCTTGCGCGCTTCTGGGCTACGCCTTCTTTAACATGGGCTCCGGCTTTGCCAATTCCAGCAATACCGTAAAGCTCGCGACGAGCGAGATGGTCAGCGCCATCAAGCAGGATCGCGTCGAAGATCTGACCTATACGGTTCAAGACGGAAGCGTGACGGGTCATTACTGGAAGACGAAGAAGGACAAGGGCGATACGAGCGAGCTCAAGAGCTTCTCCTCGACCTATGTCGGCTCCGATTCGCTTGCCGAGCTTATGGCGGAGCACCCCGATACCAAGTACATCGTCAACACCAACGATCCCGATTTTTGGGGCGACTTGGCGATGAGCGTGCTTCCGACGATCGCCCTGATCGCCATTATGTTCTACTTTATGCGCCAGATGATGGGCGCCAACAACAGGAACATGCAGTTTGGCAAGACCAACGCCAAGACCAACGAGGCCACGCGCCCCAAGGTCAAGTTTGAAGACGTTGCCGGCGTGGACGAGGCAGTCGAGGAGCTCGAGGAGATCCGTGACTTTTTGAGCGATCCGGATCGCTATCGCAAACTGGGCGCCAAGATTCCGCGTGGCGTGTTGCTGGTGGGCCCTCCGGGCACCGGTAAAACGCTGCTGGCCAAGGCCGTTGCCGGCGAGGCGGGCGTTCCGTTCTTTAGCATCTCGGGTTCCGACTTTGTCGAGATGTTCGTGGGTGTCGGCGCCAGCCGTGTGCGTGACCTCTTTAAGGAGGCCAAGTCCCAGGCCCCGTCGATCATCTTCATCGATGAGATCGATGCCGTGGGACGTCAGCGCGGAGCTGGCTTGGGCGGCGGTCACGACGAGCGCGAGCAGACGCTCAACCAGCTGCTGGTCGAGATGGACGGTTTTGAGGAAAGCGAGTCGGTCATCCTGATCGCTGCGACCAACCGTCTTGACATCCTGGATCCGGCGTTGCTGCGTCCCGGTCGTTTTGACCGTCAGGTCACGGTCGACCGTCCGGATGTGAAGGGCCGCGAGCAGATCTTGCGCGTGCATGCCGAGAACAAGCCGATGGACGAGGACGTGAAGTTTGAGAAGCTCGCCCAGATGACCGTTGGCTTCACCGGCGCCGATCTGGCAAATCTGCTCAACGAGTCTGCGCTGCTGGC
>CALLFD010000357.1 GCA_937997605.1 uncultured Collinsella sp.
TGGCAGGTTCCTGCGTTTTATTCAAAGCTTGCCGCCAAGGTGCGCCGAGCCTTTACAATAGGACAGTCCCAAGGACGTATTCGATAGCTTCCGCGCTGCACTCGCCCGCCGCGCGTGAAAGGATATATTGCCCCATGCCTTCAACCCTTCCCGCTCCCATCGATAAGCTCGCCATTGTCGTCGTTACGTACAAGCGCCAGGAACTCCTGGCCAACTTGTTCGACTCCATGACCGAGCTCGCGGCAACGCCCTGGCGCATCGTGATTGTCGATAACGAGAATTCGCGCGAGACCGAGGCCATGTGCTCCGCATTCAACGAGCGCCTGGCCAACCTGTGGGGCATCGACACCGAGCAGCCCGACGCGCAGGGCGGCACCGACCGCGTCATCTACGCACCACAGCTCGAAAACGGCGGCGGTGCAGGTGGCTTCTCCGCCGGCACCAAATGCGCCTACGACCTGGGCGCCCAGTGGTTCTGGGTGATGGACGACGACGTGCTCGTCATCCCCGAAGGCATCGAGCGCTTGGCCAAGTGGACCGACCGCTACGATGTTATCCAGGGTTCGCGCCTGGACTTTGACGGCGGCGCCTTCTTTTGGCAGTACCAGCTCATCCTTTCACTTGGCATCCCTAACCCCATCGCTAAGTGGGATCTGGGTCCCGAGGGCTACCGCACCATGAACCAGCTGTGCTTTGAGGGCGGCATGTTCTCGCGCCGCGTGGTCGACAAGATTGGCCTGCCCGATGCGCGCTTCTTTATCTACGGCGACGATGCCTGCTACGGCTACGTGGCCAGCCAGCACTTCCCCGCCGCCGTTGTTGCCGACATTGTGCTCAAGCGCGCCCGCGCCGTCTCTAACTGGGACATCGCCGGCAAACGCCAGCTCAACTCCACGAGCGACACCAACCGCTACTACATCATGCGCAACCGCGGTTATCTGGCACGCTATATGCAGATCTACGGCGACTACCACCCTGTGCTGTTCCGTCTGGGCAATGCCGCGACCTTCTGCAAGGAATTCATTCGCCTGGCTGCGGTCGATAAGTGCTTTAAGACCGGCATTCCGGCGCTGCGCCGCGGCATGAAGGACGCCCGCAAGATCATCAAGGATCCCAACTGGAAGCCCATGCCGCCCATGAAGGACACCGAGTAACGGAAGCCGGAAACACCTCGGCGCTTAAAGCCGCTGGCACACCGTAGCCACATGCTGCCCATCAAACCCAATCCCCCAGCGCATGCGGCCAACGCCGGGTCGCGGCACACGGATTTCGTCGATACCGTCGCGCTCTATGTCGAGCAGCGCCTGCACGGCCAGCAATTCCAGGCCCAGCGCATCCACACCGAGGTCATACATCAAGTTAATCGTTATCAGCGGACGCTCGTCCAGCATGCCAATCGTATCTGCTACGTCGAACACAGCACCCGTAGGGAAAACCTGGATGTCCCAGTGACCTGTGCCACACTTTCGCCTCGAGGCAGGATTGGCATAGCCCGGCAATCCAAAGCAGAGTCCTTGCAAGAGTAGGTGATATGGCAGCGGTGTATCTGGGTCGGTCGCACCGATTCCCGCATCTCCCAAGATGCGGCTTAGCGCCCGCCTCACGGTATCCTCGTTCCCATGGCACAGCCCGTCGCGAAACGCATCGACGTCTCGAATGTCTTCGGCAGCGCACTCAAACCACTCGATAATCACTAGACGCAAGGCCTGGCGAAGCTCGTTATTGGGCAATCGCAAAGCACGGAGGCGATCGCCATGCTCTGGCTCCTCAGCCATATCCGTCGTGAGAAAACCGGACAGATACAGCGCTGTCCACATGCCATCGTCAGGCGAGGCCTCTAGCCCCGCAGCGCCCAAACAAAGCGGGACCTCAACGCACCCATGGGCCTCGAGCAAATCGAACAAGACCGAAAGGCGGTCGAGATTCCACCTGGCAACTACCCTACTCAGGCAATCCGCATACCCATACAGATCGGCGCGCACAGGCGCCGTGCAGCCTCGGCCCAGAAAACCGATCACACGCGCCGGACTCGAGCAATAGGCCCTGCCAAACCGATATCCCTCGAGCCATTCACGCGCATCATCTAGGTATTCCTCGCGCCCAGCATGATTCAACAGAGCCTGGACCTCGGCATCCGAAAAGCCGAACCAACGGTCACACCAGGTCGAAAGCGGCGTCGTCAGACAATACGAGCAGCAGTGCAAAGAAAGCGCCGCTTCGGCAGGGCCGGGACACTCCCCCATCAGACACGTCAGCCGCAACGAATCACGCGCAGTGGCAATGGCGTCGAACAGCACGCGATCGAATAGCCCTGCCGGATCGGCGCCGGAAGCACCCCTCGCGCTCGCACGGCCCAACCACGCCGCGTCGTACCCATCAACGAGCAATACAACCTGCTCATCGCAGGCCATCTCCAGCAGCTCAATGAGCACGCCAAGCACCGAGGCGACCTCATCCTCGCTCGCCGCGCCACGCGCAACGCGTTCGATGTGACGCACCTTGTCTCGAGCTAAATCAGGAGCCTCCAAAAGCGCCAGCAAGCGGGCGCACTCGCCCGAAAGAGCATCGCGCACGACGCCGGCAATAGCGGCGCCACGCCTCGTAGCGCCAGAAAAGTCCAGCGATATCACCGGATAGCAAGCATACTCATCCCGATAGCGCCCGCCGTCTGCATCCCAAATCTGAGCATCGGCAAACGAGATCAGACCGGCGCGACCGACCGGCGGACGCTCCAGAAAAGCCCTGAGCATCGACAAGTTCATGCTCTTGCCAAAGCCCTCGGGTCGACAGCACACCACAACGGACGCGTCGCAGTCCAACACATCGGCAATAAACATGGTCTTGTCAACCAGCATGCAGCAACCAAGGGCCTCCGCATAGTCGTGCATGCCAATGGGCAAAGCCGCATCGTCGGCACAGCCGATCAAACGCACGCCAAAGCC
>CALLFD010000358.1 GCA_937997605.1 uncultured Collinsella sp.
TCGGGCTGCTCAATTTCCGACGCTCTTTTTGCTCAAATCCTCTTGACGAAACACATCAATGCTTCGACGCTCCCTTCGCCTGCCGGGCGGACTGATTGAGTACGGCCCCCAAGTCGTTTTTCGACAGTTTGATTTACAGACTACCGTTTGACGAAAAGAGTTAGACCGATGCCCTCTACAAAAGTACCGGGGAGTACTATTACTTCAAACATTCACTGGCTGGTGCATGACGTTTTTCGTAGACACGGGTTCCTTCCTGCCGAGGGGATCAGGACTCGTGTTTGTATCGGCAACGAGTACGGAGTCGCGTACTCATTACCGCTAGATGGTTTAAGCATTGAAGTGGAAATAAAGCTCGGGGTTGATCCGATTTGGTTGTAAGGGGATTTGCGTGATGAAAACTCAGATATTGGTATTTAATAAATCAAATTGCGGTTTTACGGAAACAAGTGACTTGACGATAAGGGAATTCGGTAAAGCAATCGCGTTCGATGCGTTCGAACTTACGGTCATTGACTTGCAGGATAGATATTTATGGAAAAGCGATTTCTCGAACGATAAGATTCTGCAAGATCATGCAGACATTTCCTCTATCCGACAAATGATGCTGCAGTCAAATAGTGCTAAATGCATTGTTGTGCTCCCTCAAAACTACTTGTATTCCTGTTCTTATGGTTATAATTCAGAGACTCATAAGATGGGATACAAGAATAAGAAGCCTCTAAAGGATTTTATTAAAGATTTTGCAGTCTCTCCGATAGGCGAGCTGTTTTCCTTCTCACTTCGTATTTGTTTTGGAAAGTCGATAACTCTTGTTTCTAATAAAGAGCTTCACTCTGATTTTTCTTTCAGCATGCCAATTACCTCTCCCCTCAAGCCGCTATTAACTTCGAACGCTTCTACGATCTCAACGGTACAGATATCTGAGACCCTTGCAGCTACAACTCTTGAGATTAACAACAATGAGGATTTATCGGCGGTTATTGATGCTATTTTCCCGTCTGCAGTTCAGCGCGCTCGCATGCCTGTTTGGCTTGATGAGGTTAACTATCATGATGAAGCGGCGCAAAGGGCGCGAATAAGAGAGATAAACGAAGAAATGGATCTTCTGGATAAGGAAAAGAAAGAGATCGAGGGTGTCCTCTCTGATTATCAAGATATTAAATCAGTCCTTTGCTCCAAGGATTTTGAACTTGAAAATATGACTCGCCATCTTTTGGCAAAGATCGTTGAGGTAGATGAGGACTTTGAAGACTGCAAGGAAGAGGATTTTAGGTTCTCATACAATGACACTCTCTATTTAATTGAAATTAAAGGCAGTAAGGGCGGGTTGAAGCGGCAGCATGTTTCGAAGACATATGATCATGTCCAGATAAAAGCGGACGCGATGGAAGACGAAGGCAACACATGCAAGCTAAAAGGTGTCCTTATCTTTGCCTCACAGATCGAATTAAAACCTGAAGAGCGAGATCCTTTCCCTGAATCCCAGATTACCATTGCCCGTAAAAACGACATTGCAGTTCTTTCGACTGAGACGTTGCTTCGTTGCTATGAAGCCTATATAGAGAAACGTTTGACTTCGGCTTCTTTTAAGGAGACCTTGCGTCAAACGTCTGGCCTTGTAAGTTTGGATTTGTTTGGCTTGGATGTTTAGCCTCTTAACTGAAGCCGGAATAGAACGCGGCCTTACGAGCAGAGATGTCCTTGTGACGGCCTTTGATCGAGTAATAACGAACATCTGTCGGTGTCCGCTTGGCACAACACGGGGCGTGCTAGATTGTTGGAAGCCATAAACCCTATTGATTGGGAGGCTGCATGAGGATCTCTAAACTGAGGATTGAGAACTATCGGAATCTCGATGGCGTAGCGATTAGTTTTGACGAGGACGTGACCTGTATTGTCGGCGAAAACAACCTCGGCAAAACGAATGTGCTCGACTTGCTCAATACAATCTTCAATCAAGCGATGATTAGCGAAGAGGATTTCGCTAACATTGAAAAGCGCTCAGGGGCTCTAGTTACTTTAAAGTTGGACGAGGACGAGATCGGAATAACGGGGCTCGACATCGATCCTATGACCGGAAACACTATTACCATCTGCGCTTTTGCTGATGACCCGGATTCTCGAATTGAATTTAAGGTCGAAGGGAGCGGAGAAAGTATTTCACCCTCTCTGATGCGATCCGTTCACATGTTCAGATACTCTACTGCATCCTTTAATAGGGGAGACTTGGCGTTTGATGGTACCCGAGGTGCCGGCAAAGTTCTCTCCAAACGAATCGCGCTTTACCTGGATAAGGAGGGCAAAAAGGTCTCTGACTTTCTGGATGGGGGTGAGCTCGATGGTCTGGTTGCTGATCTCGGCGCAATCGTTAGTAACGTTCCCATCCTGTCATCATATGGTGTGAAGACGGGCGTTGATTCATCGGATGGCGGAACGCTCGGAAGTTTGGTTACCTTGCTTGACAAGAGGGGCGTTCATTTTAATAAGGCAGGGGTAGGCTTGCAGTACCTTGCCATTGCCTCGCTCTCGATAATCGAGAGCATTATGCGTCTTTCGCCTAAACGCCTTCAAGAGAGCCTCTGCACGGATGACGACGGCAAGTGCGTGCTGCACGCTGTGCTGGCTTATGACGAACCCGAAGCTCATCTTCATCCGTATATGCAAAGACGGCTCTCGAAGAGCTTGCATAAGATTTGCGATGGGAGGGACGACGGATTCAATGCTCTTCTAAAGGATTATTTCGGGATTGATTCAATCAAAGCTCAGCTAATCATGGTGACGCATCCGCCAAACATTCTGGCTCGCGGCTATAAGAACATTGTGCGATTCGGGCAGGGTGAAGATTCGCCGAAGGTCGTGTGCGGTAGGGATATTGACCTGTCCGACAAGTTTGAAAAGCATCTTATGTTGAATTTTGAGTCAGTACGTGAGGCTTTTTTCGCTCGGTCTGTTTTGGCTTTTGAGGGGCAGACGGAGTCCGGTGCCATTCCGGTGTTCGCCCGCAACCTTGGGATGGATCTGGATGATTATGGAGTTGTGCCAATCAGGGCTGGCGGGAAAAAGAACGTTGAGCCACTCTGTGAACTTCTGGGCAAGTTCGAGATTCCAAATTATTCCATTGTCGACAGGGATGATGAGCTGCAAGAAACTTCTGGAGATCATATAACGACAACCGGACGGGATTTTGAAGCTGAGGTTGTTGACGCATTCTTCGCTAGCGATAACCAGGGTGCGTTTATTGCGCTTCTTGAGTCAATTGACCCTTTTCAGAGGGGAACTAGCATCAAGGGGAATTGCAGAGCTCTGAAAAACGCCCGAACCGTCTACGGCGTTTGCTTGTCGGGCGCTGAGTACGATTTCCGGGGGCCGGAGTTTGACGGGCAATTCGCCGGCAAGCCTGAATCGCGTGCGCTTATGTATGCATGGCTTTCATCGAACAAGGGCGTCGCGTCTGGCGTTGCCCTCGCGGAGGCTCTTGGTGCCGAAGGCGTTCCCGACTGTTACAAAAGTATTATTCGCAAGGCCGTGGGGCTTGAATGCTGATGAGCCAGACTGACTTGCTGGATAGCGTTGGGGCCGCGATTGAGGCACGCTGTGGTGTAGATGCGTCGCAGCGCTCCGCGATTTTTTCACCATCGAAGAGAGTGTTCGTGGAGGCGCCGGCAGGCTACGGGAAGACCATGGTGATGACTGGGCGGGCTTGCTGGCTGCTGGCATCCGGCGAAGTCCGGCCGCCAAAAAAGATTTTGGCCCTGACCTTCAGTGTCGCCGCTGCGCGGAGAATGCGAGCGGATTTGGGCGCCACTATGTCGGCACTTCCGGGTTCCGTGACCAAGCGTTTTGAGGACAGCGTCATGGCGACCAATTTCCACGGCTTTGCTTGGGCCCTGCTGCGCAGGTACTGGAGATCGCTCTCGCTCCCAGTGAACGTTGACGAGCTTTCTATGGTCGATGATAACCACGCCGTTGACGAGCTGGTTTCGCGAGGCGGTAAGCTTTTCTGGGATGAAAAGAATGTTTTCAGCAGCTTCCTCCGCTCCATGAGAAACGGTCAAGTCGAAGACTTGAGACGCCGCATACGCCCTTTTAATAGGATCATTAAAGATAGATTCGCATCGAGCGGCCTCTTGCCATATTCAGGAATGATTTCCCTTGCAATTGAATTGCTTGCCGATTTCTCAAAGTTGAGGTCCTACCTGTCGACGGCGTTTCCTGTCGTACTCGTCGACGAAGCGCAGGACACAAATGCCCTGTGCTACATCTTTTTAAAAGGTCTGCTTTCCGATGAATCAGGAATCTGCATGTTCGGCGATCCTATTCAGCGTGTCTATGGTTTTATTGGCGCAATGGAAGGCTTAAAGACAAAGGCCACTACCGACCTGTGTCTATCGCAGCTGGAGCTCGAACATAATCATAGGTTTTCTGGGGGATCTATTGTCGGGGAGCTCGGTGCTGCGATTCGCTCCAACATGAAGGGTGTCATTGCCGGCGGTACGCCCCGACTTCCCATATTTGTTGGCGCGGCGCAGCAAGATGAAGCGACTGCCATCGTTTCGAAGGTCGCCACTCTCGCTCAAGGAGGTAGTGGTAGGACTGTGATTCTTGTTCGTAAGCGCGGTGCCCTGGCCAATCTCATCACTGACGAGCTGACTAAAGAGGAGATGCCATACTTCAACGGGCTTTTCTCGGATACAGATCCAGAGTTCGTTGAATTCAATACATTTGCTTTATCCAGGATTACCGATTCAGCGTCTGGAGAAAAAGGCGTCAGCCGGTCTGCAGCGGACAAAATAATCGGCTCCATCTCTGATGAACTGCTGACTGACTCCAGGAGAATAATGTATGGGCGGTCCTATGCCATGCTTCTTGGAGCGCTGCGGAAACACCTTAAAAATGACTGCTTCGCGCTGGATCCGTCGGAGCGCTTCGACTATATCGTGAGCATCTTTTCCGAGGGCTCCCTGCGGCGTTTCTCCGATTATCTTGATGCGGATATCCCGATGATGACCGTACACCCCGCTAAGGGGTTCGTGTGGGACACTGTTTTCATTCCGGGCGTTACGCGTTTCGATTGGCCTGGAGTGATTTGCTCTCGGTGTGAAAGTGCTGGTATGTGCTCGCGTTCTGCGCGTGGATGCCGGATCGTGGATGCGAAGAAAAAGCCAGACGGGCTTATTGAGAAAATGGGCACGCTGTACGTCGGCGTCACGCGACCGCAAAGCGGTACATGTCTCCGCTTCTATGCAGCGCAGGACAAATAATAGGAACTATCAGGTTGCCTGTCCCTCTCGCCTAACGTCTCTTCCGGGCATCGAACCCGTGAGCTGGACAGCCATGGACGGGGAGGGGTGATCCCGGGGCGGTATGGAGTGTGTCCGCTGTTGGCGTTCCTATTCCAATCCGCATGTTGTTAGGGATACGCAGGCCCTTGTCCTGCAATTGAGTGCTTGCTAAAACTGGCCTTTTTGCTGTATAGCGTTGACTGAAAAGGGAATAAAGTTTCTTGCCCATCGCGAATTGGCGATGGGGTACGCTACTGCCGTCAATATAGCAAACGACGAAATCGCAATTCCGACGTTCGCAACATTGACGCCAGCGTTGCCTGCGGCTAGCTGGATAAGGGCTTCGATGGTCATAAGTACCAATTCCTCGCTTTCGTCTAGTATGCCATAGGCAAGCATTGTTTTAGGTGGCCGCGAAAGCGTTGGTTGCACTTGCTGCGCCTTTGATTAGCCTGTCCGGGGAGGGTTAGCCGCCGCTTGTTGATCCGGACAGGTTGATTTATTTGGGGGTATTTTGGCCGAGTTCGATATCGCTCGTATTCCTCGATATAGTTCCAAAAGTTCATATGCCCATTTCGATCATAGGGCCTCTTTTGCCGAAGTTCAGGCCAAGATTTTAGATTCAGAGTACGTTTCTCATCATGCGTTCTACCCTCTAATTTCCAACGAGATCATTACTGTTCGGTATCGTGGAGGTAAGCGAAGCTGCAAAGTTCGCAATATCGCTTATGCCTCGCATTTCGATCACCGCGTCTTAGATCGGAAGAGCGTCGTGTAGGGAAAGAGTGTCCTACTGAGTGTAGAT
>CALLFD010000359.1 GCA_937997605.1 uncultured Collinsella sp.
ACTTCCATGCCGAGACGGCGGCGCGCGTGTTTGGTGTGCCGGTGTCCGAGGTAACGCCCGACCTGCGCAGTCGCGCCAAGGCCGTGAACTTTGGCATCGTGTACGGTCAGCAGGCCTACGGTCTGTCGCAGTCGCTGCATATCTCGATGGCCGAGGCGCGTGACATGATCGACCGCTACTACGAGGCCTACCCGGGCGTGCGTACGTTCCTCGACAACGTGGTGGCGCGCGCCAAGCAGACGGGCTACGCCGAGACCATGTATGGCCGCAGACGCCATATTCCCGAGCTCAAGGCCAAAAATCCGCAACTTCGCGGCTTTGGCGAGCGCACGGCCATGAACCATCCCATGCAGGGCACCGCGGCCGACATCATCAAGATCGCCATGGCCCGCGTAAGCCGCCGCCTGGAAGAAGAGGGCTTTGCCGCCCACATGATCCTGCAGGTACACGACGAACTGGACTTTGAGTGCCCCGTCGACGAAGTCGAGCGCCTAACCACCATGGTCCGCGACGTCATGGAGCACGTCGTAGACCTACGCGTCCCCCTAATCGCCGAAGCTTCGACTGGAGTGACCTGGGCAGACGCCAAGTAAGGGCACGACCACAATTCCAAAGTAACCAAAACCAGAAGGACGCCCCTCATCAACAAGGAGCGTCCTTCGTTCAATAAAAATCAGCCAAGTATCTAGACGCCAAGACGCCATCCAGGCGGCAAGCAAGTCACCGCAGGACCTGGCCGGGCGAGGCGGGTAAGTTTTTCGTAGATTCCGCACGAGCCGGAAAGCACTTAATGTGCTTTCCGAGCGAGCCCAGGACCTGACCGAACGAAAAACTTACCCGCCTCGCCCGGCCAGGTCCGATGAGCCACGTTAACGAGCCGCCAAGATGGCGTCGATGAGCGTCAGTACGCCCCCGTCGTTGTTGCTCGGAATGCGCCACTTGGCGTGCGCGTTCATGTGCTCCTCGGCATTGTCCACGATAAAGCTGTGACCGACGCGCTCCAGCATGGGGATGTCGTTGTAGGTGTCGCCCACGGCGGCAGCATCGGCAATATCGATGCCCAGGTGCTCGCACAGGTGCGCGACGCCGGCGCCCTTGTCGACGCCCAGGTTCATAAAGTCGATCCACTCGCGCCCGGCGTTGGTGACGTAGAGCTTGTCCGAGAACTCGGGGCTATAGGTCTCGCGGAAAGCGGGCTCGGCGTCGTAGCCGGGGAAGAAGACCGAAATCTTGTTGGACTCGAAATCAATGCCCTCAAAGCTGTCGACGTAGTTGATTGTGTTGTAGTAGACGCTGATCTCGTCGTGGTATTGATGGTCGCGGGCAAGCACGTAGAACTCGTCGAAGCAGCACAGGACGGGGACAGCGCGAGGATCCTCCGAGGCACGGTTCAAGACCTGCTGATACAGCTCAACGTCAATATTGCTCTTATAGATATAGCTGCCGCGATAGATCACGCACGCTCCGTTGTCGGGACAAAAGGCGAGGCGGTTCTTGATGCCCTCGAACATCTCCTCGAGCTTGGGGGCGGGACGTCCGCTGGCGGGGCAGAATACGATGCCGGCGTCGGCGAGCTTGTCCAGGCGCTCATCAAGACCCTGGGGCAGCACACGCTCGTCGGTCAGCAGCGTCTTGTCCATATCGACGGCGAGAATCTTAATGTTGCCGATGTTGGCGTCCGATTCGTAAGTTTGCATAAAAATGCGCCTTTCGTTTCGAGATTGTTTCAGACGTTATAACCATCAACTCGTAGTCGGTCGTATTTTCGCAGGATTGGTGCGCGTTTGCATCACCATTCACAAAGTAATGAAAAAACTTTTCAGAAATTTGAATTTGTCGCTTGCGCAGCGTGCACTTTATCGTAATATAGCGAACATCGAAAACGGAGACGGCAAAAGAGCCGCTTACCGAGGAAAAGGTACCGTTTGCGATATTTGAATTGCGCCCGGCGATGCGTGAAAGGAGAGGCAGATGCAGTTCGTAAAGATCATCACCACTGCAGACAATGCCATCCGACGCCAGCGCGCAATTTCCCGACGACGATAACAATCGTCTCTGTCCGCATGGGGCGCAATGCCTCAACAGAGTCATTTTGAGGTCGTTGGGTTTAAGCACGACATAGCCGCATGTTTCTAGGGCATGCCTGTGATGCATTCTGCTGAATAACCTGATATTGCACGGTTTTTGACCTCAAGGTGACTTGCAACTGACCGATGTTCTAACTAGCTACCAAGGGCGAAAGGAAACAGCCATGAGCAAGGAAAAAGTCGTTCTCGCATATTCCGGTGGTCTTGATACATCCGTATGTGTCAAGTGGCTCCAGGACGAGAAGAATCTCGATGTCGTTTGTGTCTGCGGCAACGTGGGCCAGGAGGAGACCGGCCTGGATGTCAAGAAGCAGAAGGCGCTCGACCTGGGCGTTCTGGATTGCCAGGTGCTCGATCTGCGCGACGAGTTCTCCGATGAGTTCCTGACCAAAGCCATCGCAGCAAACTCCATGTACGAGAACAAGTATCCGCTGCTCTCCGCTCTTTCCCGTCCGCTGCTTGCCAAGAAGCTTGTCGAGGTCGCTCACGAGTTTGGCGCGACCTACGTCGCCCACGGCTGCACCGGCAAGGGTAACGACCAGGTCCGTTTTGAGGCTGCCGTCAAGGCCCTCGATCCCGAGCTCAAGGTCATCGCCCCGGTTCGCGAGTGGGACCTGAAGTGCCGTCCCGACGAGGTCGCCTATGCCCACGCTCACAACGTGCCGGTTCCCGAGGGTGCCAACGACAACCCCTACTCCATCGACGACAACCTGTGGGGTCGCGCCATCGAGTGCGGTCACCTGGAGGATCCCTGGAACGAGCCGCTCGACGACGCTTGGGTTATGACCAAGAATCCCGAGGACACGCCCGACACCCCGACCTACACCGAGATTGAGTTTGAGGCCGGCAAGCCCGTCGCCGTCGACGGCAAGAAGATGAAGCTGTCCGAGATCGTCATCGCCCTCAACAAGATCTCCGGCGACAATGGCTTTGGCCGTCTCGATCTAGTCGAGGATCGCCTGGTGGGCCTTAAGAGCCGCGAGTGCTACGAGGTTCCCGGCGCCCTGACGCTCATCACCGCCCACAAGGCGCTCGAGGATATCTGCGTCGAGGGCGACCTGCTCAAGACTAAGATCAAGCTCGAGCAGGATTGGGCCACCGCCGTGTACAACGGCCAGTGGTACAGCCCGCTCAAAAACGCGCTCGATGCCTTTATGGCCGATACCCAGAAGTTCGTGACCGGCACTGTCCGTCTGAAGTTCTTTAAGGGCAACTGCCATGTCGTCGGCCGCAAGAGCCCCTTCAGCCTCTACGACTACGGTCTGGCTACCTACGACCGCGACACCACGTTCGACGAGAAGGCCAGCGCCGGCTTTATCGAGATCGATACGCTGTCGCTCAAGACGTGGGCAAAGGTCCAGGGCCCCAGCTCTGCTGCCGCCCAGGCCTAGCGCCTCCCTCCCTTGGTATCCGCGCGGCCCATCCGCGTGATACATAACGGGCGCACGGGGTCCCTACCTTTCGTTATGCTTGCTGACACTTCTTAACATCGGTGGCCCCTACGTTCCGCCCGCATATATGATGCCGCGTCTGCGGCTGAGTCCGAGCCCCGCCGGGGTTGTCCGGCGGGGCTCCTTCTATCAATTTGGCGGCTCTGCGCCTATATATATGAGGAGTATCCATTATGTTCAATGCTATCGCGCATGCTTTACTTGCCCTCGCGCCCGAGTTCGATGCTGCAAGGGTCGAGGACGTCCCTATGAGCCTGAAGGCCTGGATCGATGGTTCGCAGGGCAACATCCGGAGGGAGACGTTGGGCGCCAAGTGCATGGCGCGTCACTTCTTTGCAAATTAGCTACATGGCTCCGCACACGGTGGGGAATGTGTAAAACTAGCGGTTGAAAAATCGCTTTAGCGATATGGCGCATTGCTTTGGGCGCTTGTTTTGGTATTTGGAGAAAGGGGACGGTTCCATGGCTCTTTGGGGCGGTCGTTTTGAGGCGGGCGTGGCCGAGGTCACGCAGGAGTTTGGCGCGTCGTTGCCGGTCGACAAACATCTCTATAAGCAGGATATCGCCGGCTCTAAGGCGCATGCCAAAATGCTGGCGGCCCAGGGCATCATCAGTGCCGAGGACGAGCAGGCGATTGCCAAGGGCCTGACCGGAATCGAACAGGATATCGATGCCAGCAACTTCACCTTCGACATCAATGACGAAGACATTCATATGTCCATCGAGAGCGAGCTGACGCGTCGCATCGGCGAGGCCGGTAAGCGCTTGCATACCGGACGTTCGCGCAACGACCAGGTGGCTACCGACACACGCCTGGGCGTCAAGGCGCTGGCCAAGGAGCTCATGGAGGCCAATCTTGAGCTGCGCAATGTGCTGGTGGATGCGGCCAAGAAGTACGACAAGGTGATTCTGCCGGGCTACACGCACATGCAGCACGCTCAGCCCGTGCTGCTGTCGCATCATCTGCTGGCGTATTCCTGGATGTTCGCGCGCGACTTTACGCGCCTGAAGGCCGCCTTTGATGCCGCCGACAACTGCCCGCTGGGTGCTGCCGCGCTTGCCGGCACGAGCTATCCGCTCGATCGTCAGATGACGGCTGCCGAGCTTGGCTTTGCGGGCGTGATTCCCAACTCGCTCGATGCGGTTTCCGACCGCGATTTCCTGCTCGATCTGCATTATGCTGGCTCCGTCATGGCCATGCACCTGTCGCGTCTTTCCGAGGAGATCGTGCTGTGGTCGAGCTCCGAATTTGGCTTTATCACGCTTTCCGACTCGTACTCCACCGGCTCGTCCATCATGCCGCAGAAGAAGAATCCCGACTTTGCCGAGCTTATCCGCGGCAAGAGCGGCCGTGTGTATGGCAACCTGGTGCAGCTGCTCGTGACCATGAAGGGCTTGCCGCTCGCTTATAACAAGGACTTGCAGGAGGACAAGGAGGGCGCGCTCGATACCGCCCATACGCTCATGCAGTGCCTGTCGGTTATGGCCGGTATGATTTCGACTTGGACCGTCAACGAGGATGCCATGGCGCGCGAGTGCGGCGTGGGACACCTCGCCGCCACCGATGTTGCCGATTACCTGGCTAAGCGTGGTCTGCCGTTCCGCGAGGCACATGCCGTGGTGGGCCATTTGGTCCTGATGTGCGAGAAGCGCGGCTGCAATCTTGAGGACCTGCCGTTTGAGGTGTTCCAGGAGGCAAGCCCGCTCTTTGAGCGCGACATTACCGAGGCGCTCGACATCCCCTCAATCGTTGCTGCGCGAACGACCGAGGGCGGTACCGCCCCTGCCGCCGTTGCCGTGCAGCTGCAGCGTGCCGAGGCACAACTCGTTGCCGACGAAGGCGTTTTTGGATCGTTGACCAAGGTCGTCGAGATGGGTCACGGGGCAAAGTAGAGGTTTGGCTGAAGCCGTTTTTGCCATTTATTGAGGAATCGTTTTTTGCTTTACTGGCGTCTGCTGATGTGGGGGTCCGTATTTTGTTGCTATGGGGGAGGGGCTTGTCGAGAAGTTCTGTAGGACCTTTG
>CALLFD010000360.1 GCA_937997605.1 uncultured Collinsella sp.
ACTGGGATCTGGCCGACGCCATCCGCGACCAGCTCAAGGACCTGGGCCTCACCATCGAGGATACGGCCGCGGGCACTCGTATTAAGAGTCTCTAGTATTTGTCGACCGTTCGAGGTGCGGCAGATTGCCTTGAAAGAGGAGGGCATAGACCTGGTGGTCATGCCCGACGATTGAAAGGCAAGGTGCCGTGGCTCGGACGGTCGATTCTTGTTCGTTATCTATTTAAGGAGGCCGTCCTATGGCCGACAATCGCAAGCGTGCGCCTCGTGGCGGCAAGCAGGCTGCTTCTGGCTCGCGTCCGATTCGCCGCAATGATCGCGCTGCCGCTCCCAAGGGCCAGCGCGATCGCACCCAGGCCGCACGTCCGCAGCGCGATCGCAACCGCGACGCTGTCCAGGCTCCCAAGGGCGAGTTTATCGAAGGTCGCCGTGCTGCCGCCGAGGCGCTGCGCACTGGTTTTCCCGTCAAGTGCGCGCTCATCGCCGAGGGCGGGGAGCGCGATGCCGCCCTGTCGCGCCTGGTCGACGACCTCAACGCCGCGGGTGTCCGCATTAAGTATGTGCCGCGCGCGCAGCTCGACGCACTGTCGAGCCATGGCGCTCACCAAGGCATTGCGCTCGAGGTTGGCAACTTCCCCTATGCCGATGTCGCCGATATCCTCGACCGCGCGAGCGACGGTCCGGCGCTTGTCATCGTACTCGACCATGTGACTGACGACGGTAACTTTGGCGCCATCGTACGCTCCGCCGAGGTCGTGGGCGCGGCCGGCGTCGTCATCGCCAACAAGCGTGCCGCCGGCGTGACCGTGGGCAGCTACAAGACCTCAGCCGGCGCCGTCATGCATCTGCCTATCGCGCAGGTTCCAAATATCGCCCGTGCACTCGACGACCTCAAGGCCGCTGGCTTTTGGGTGGGCGGTGCCTCCGAGCACGCCGAAGGCAGTTGCTGGGATGCTCCCTTCGAGGGCCGTGTGGCTCTCGTCATGGGCTCCGAGGGCGACGGCATCTCGCGGCTGGTGCTCGAGAAATGCGACTTTTTGACCAAGCTTCCCCAGCGCGGCATGACCGAGAGCCTCAACGTTGCCCAGGCAACGACGGCGCTATGCTTTGAGTGGTTACGTCGCAACGCCGGCGAGCTCATGGGGGAGGAGTAGCGCATGTCCAAGAAGAACCGCGCCAAGTCCAAGGCCAAGCGTTTTGGCGAAGGCTCGGCCAAGCCGATTGTTTCGGCCGCGACCTATGGTGTGGGCGGCAATGCGTTTGCGCAGGCCATCGCCGATCCGGTCTCGACGGTGCATTCCAATAAGCCCGAGCTGCTGGTGGTCGACGGTTACAACGTGATCCACTGCACGCCGCGCTACGAAAAGCTCGTATACGACCATTCCGACGATCCGTATTCCAGCGACGTTCACGATATGGCGCGCACCGCCCTCATCAACGACGTCGCCGCCTTTGCCCAGGGCCGCTACGAGGCCGTGATCGTGTTCGACGGCGCGGGCAATATCTCCAGCGAGCGCCCCAACCTGCCGGCTCGCGGCGTGCGCATCGAGTTTTCGCCGACGGGCGTCTCTGCCGATACCGTGGTGCAGAAGCTCTGCATCGAGGCACGTGAGGAGGGCCGCGCGTGCTCCGTGGTGTCGAGTGACGGCACGATCCAGGCCGTCGTCATGGGCAAGGGTGTCACGCGTATCTCGAGCCGCATGCTGGTGGACGAGATCAAGCAGATTGACAACGACGTGCACGAGGTCGAGGAAGCCCCGCAGATCAAGATGACCCTGGGCAGCCGTCTGAGCCCCGATGCCCTGGCCAAGCTCAAGGCCCTGCGCGGGAGGTAGGGGAGTTGGCGGGGCAATGCTGCCTCGCTAACTCCATTCAGCGATGTCGATCATTCTTTCGAGGCGCCACGTTAGCGCCTCTTTTAGATAAGGCAGTCTCGCTGCTAGGGCATCGTTTTTAGACAGAATCTCGATCGCCTCGTCAACGAAGCCTTCGAGTTTGCCGCCGTCAAACCAGCCCATGTCCTCGACGAGCAACATTTGTTTGGCGAGGCTTGAATGAAATTGTGCGCTGGTAAAACTGTGCTCTCCCGCCCTAAGCTCCTCTAGTGATATGTTGCACCAGAGTGATGAGCCCGAATCGAAGATGGGGGCTGGTCTGCAGGCCAGTGAGTTGACGTTTCGCACGAGGCCGAAGTTGCGCCAATGACGATCGTAGTTGGCAATGATGTCATCGCATACGATCATGCGG
>CALLFD010000361.1 GCA_937997605.1 uncultured Collinsella sp.
ACCTACACTCAGTAGGACACTCTTTCCCTACACGACGCTCTTCCGATCTACCAAGCCGCGGCAGGCGCGGCCAGGTGCTATGCTGACTATTGTTTATAGTGGATATAAAAGTGATCGACGTATGCATCAACATCGATCGGCATACTCATGTCACCAAGGTTATGTTTCTTTTGATGCATGGATGCGGATTTTGGTATTCTAGCCATATCTCCTTTACCTCCAGATAAAAAGAAAAAGGGAGGACATTAAGTCCTCCCTTAAACTCAGATTAAGTCCTCGTCTTCATCCTCTACAAAGCTCAGTCGCTTAGCCGCAGATTGGGTTCGGACTGGTTCTGTATTTTTTAACTCCGCGTCATGTCCCTCCGGAGTGTTTATTCCCCCACTGCTGTGCAGGGCTTTCTGCTCTCCTCAGATGCAGCGACGTCGTCCATAACAACCTGGATAGCAGCAAGAACTTTCTTGGTAAGATCGAACTTGGTATAGCCAGGGAATGCGTCAACCACAAAGCTGAAAGTAGAAGGATCACCGCTAGATGCCATAGAGAAGGTGAAGTTAGACTGAACCTTACCATTAGGAATTACAAATTCCGCAGGCATATCAAGACCAGTATTCTCATCACGGAACAGAGTAGAAGCCTCAATATAGAAGTTCTGACCCTTAATCTCTGGGGTGATTTCGATTAGCATTGTGTTAGAAACCTTTTTGATGTAGTAGTCAACAAGAACAACCTTGCCAACTTCAAGATCCTTATGTCCAGCTGCGCCATCAGCATAGCAGGTAATAGTGGTTTTACCATCGCCATAAACAACAGCGGCAGGAACGCAAGGTTCAACATCAACGGTACCAGAATCGCTTAACACCATGCAGAAGATATCAGCATTAGCATGCTTATAATCAGCTGCGGCACCAGTACCAGGAGTACCAGTAGCAACCCCATTCCAGCAAGCGATTTCTGGAATTACGATAGTGTTCTTAGTGTCTACCTGAACCTGAGAAGTCATGTGAACATAAACAGGCTTGTTTTCAGTAGCTTTTGCTAGACCAGCACCAGAAAGAATAGCCAAGCTCTCTGGACTAATAAGAGCATCTTCCATATTGAAGGTGAGAGTACGCTCGCCTTCCCATGCGATCAAACGAGTGTTACCACGTCCACCAGTTGCATAAACTGTGGTAGAAGCGCCCTCAAGGCTAGAAGTCTTTAGAGAGTCGAAATAAATGACAGGCTCATTCTTATAGAAAGTGCGGCCGCCGAGAGTCATCTTAGACTTAGCACGGAATGCTACGTCGCAAATTTCGCGTACGCCAAATCTCATAGTATATTTCCTCCTTATTTATTGGGATGTAATTCTTTCATCCAAGATTCAACTTGTTTATCGGGCTTCCCGCCCGCAAGTCTAACTTTAAGGTCGGTATCCCATTCAACATAACCCGTATATCTCTCCATTAAATCAAATAATTGAAACATATTTAATGCTCCACATTCACTTAATGAAATAACTTTGGCTACTGTTAAAATAGAAATATAACGAGTTAGAACGCTTTCATTACTTGCTCCTTTCTATTCAGCAACCTTGCGGCGATTCCGCATGATTTTATCCGCGATTTCTTTAGCTCGATCATTGGCAGGATTATAAATAACATTCTCGCCCTAAAACAAACTATTTACGCATAAAACCTAGCGTATTACACTCTAGAAAATAGTAAAGTTACTATCATCTATCATTACTGTTTTAGCGGTCTCACCAACGATAGTAAGAATAATGCTATTCTTAGTAATCATTGCTGTATACTCAGGAAAAAGTAACTTAAGCAAAGTAATCAAAGCAATCTTTTTTTCTTTATCCTACGATTGCTCTAATACTTTCATCAATACTTGAAAATTAGTCAAAGACGCTAAAAGAGTTTCGTCCTATACTAATGACTCTTTCTCTAAACAGATATATTGAACAGCCATAAAAAACTGCTACTCACCCATGTAAGCTATATCTTTAATGGTCGGGACATGGACAGTTAATTGTAATTCAGGAATAGGAATATCAATCCCGGCCATTAAAGCTAGTCTATAGTCAGCCATTTACAGGATTTTTCTAGTCCTCATGACCTCTAACAGCTAGATAGGTCAGAGACACTCCCGCAAATTCTTCGTTATATACATAGGGGGTAGCAGATACAAACTCAAGTTCACCGATGCCGGTTAAGTGAGTTTTATCAAGCATGGCATCTATCTCTCCCGCGACCCTATAAGGGCGTAGCTCAAAGTCTCCTAAATCCCAGTTATCATAATGGCAGATAATATCAATACCAAATGTATTATCTCGATATTCTGGATTTGAAGCGTTTCTAATGACAGTGCCATAAGTCAATCTAATATAGGTTTTTTCTTTACTATCAATCTTAATCTTTGGAACAGATGAAATTTGGTGACTAGTAAATAGTTCCTTAATCTGTTCTCCGTTTGGTAAAGGTTGAGATTGCCAGTCTCTTGTTTCATAAACTAATAATCTCAAGAGATTAGGATTTGATAGAATACGGTCGATAATAATTGCCGCGTCTTTAGGCATACCCAATAAACTAGACTTGGGGTACTCATATGAATTATGTTTCATGCGCGATCACCTCAATACAATGATTCAACTACAACGACCTTTTCTCTTACATCATTACCCTTTGTCCATTGTAATGTGAATTGACCACTTGTAGTTTTATTCCAAATCACTGTAGCTGTCTAATTTCCAGTTACCTGTAAACAGGCAGGTACATTTTCAAGTATCTTCCATTCTCCGTCCGCAATATCGACGGAGTAAGTAGCCGCAATTTTCGGCTTTATAAAAGTCTCACCGATAATCTTGCTATCAGGAGTTGGATTAGTAGGTTCAAAAACCAAACCATCCTTCATCTCTTTCTCAAGGTCATCAGTGGTATCATTCCAGTAATTCTCTTCCGCATTGACTTCGATAATATTTTTCATACTAATCGAATCTGGAGCTTCAACTCTCCAGCACTTTCCCGCAAAGATAAATTCTGAATATCTATCAAAAGCATGAAGTGTTTTTTCATTACGCGGCATAAGAATATTTAAACTTAGATTAGGGGTATCAATTCTCTATTGATTTTTTTGAATAGAATTGATTTGCGTCTCTACTGGGCCTCGAATGGCTGCATAAGTAGAACACCAATTACCATCCTAATCCTTAAAACGAATCTTATATCTACAGCGTCTTATTTCTCCTCTAAAGTAGGCATCTTCAGTAATCTCTTGAGTATAGATCAGCCAATATGTATTTGTTTTCTTCCATTCAAATACATCACCAGGTTCATAACCATGCTCGTAATCAATAGAAACGATCTTGTCGTCGTAATCCTGCTTTACCTTATCTGGATTGATAAGAGCGCGAATCTCTCCATAAACCCCCATGTCCGCATCTACACCGGAGGGTTCAATCTCAAGCACTTCTGTATTTCTCTAAACCATCTCAATCGAAGCGGCTTGATAAGAATATAGCAAAGCCCTATGTAAAGTGCGTTGTTTATCCTTAATCATGCGGTCTTCCTGATGAATACCGCCTTGCCACTCGAATCTCTTCCGCATTAATTCTAAATTAATCATTGCGAATCACCTGAGTTAATAGGTCGATACATCTAAATACAGTCTTTCTATAAATCATAAAATCATTACAAGCATCTGAGGTTAAGCCCTCTAACTTTGATAATAAAATTAATCCTTCTACTTTATCCTTGTAAATATGCACCAAACCAGAAATTTCTTCTAGCATAGTTTTTAGATGTGTCTCCCAATCTTCTCCATTTTCACGCATAGGAATTAACTTCCATAGTTGATTGATAAGTCTCTTCATATCTTGGTCGATAGTACTCATTGGAAAGTTAATATTATACTTATCCATCAAAGGTACTCGTTTCTCTAAGAGTAGACCAGTTAGACTTAATAGAGCCGTTATTATCAATCATCTTTCTGCGTTTATAGAGGCGTTGCATATGATGCGCCTAACGCTCAGCCTCTTTCTTAAGTTCCATTAATTTAGCGAGATGGTTTGCTTGAGAGGTCATTTTGAAATCACTACCAGAGTATTTCATTCTCGTCTGTTCAACAGACGCCACTTGACGCTGAAGCCAGGTATTATACATTAGTAGCGCAAGAATGTTAATTTCTTCGGAAGTTAAATGGCAATTAAAAGTCTCACCATTCACGTCATAATCATAGAGTGGAAAACGCGGAAATTCAAATCCTGGGATGGCATCAAGTAAGATATTTAGCAAATCTTTCTTGGTGTCTTCCTCAGTCCACTCCATATACATATCATCGGTAATCTTACCGAAGAAACGATTGTATATATCTTCAAAGGGTGTAGGATCCCCTTGAATTGGATACTTTTCATCCATGGGGATTACCTCCCTTATTCTTTAGCCTCCACGGGCTTTTTAATTGTAGTGGTAGAAGAACGACGTCCGGTTGCTGCAGGAGTGCTGATTACCTTTTCGGCCTTCTTCTCGTTCTCGTCAGGCTTCATATTTTCGATAGCTTTGCTCACATCAAAACCAAGCTGGGCTTTAATAGCCTCTCTCTTATCGTAGTCATTTAATGGTTTGCTAACAGCGTACTGTTTGATAAGATCTTTTGTGCCATTAGGAGCAAAATCAAGAGCATCCTTAAATTCATCAATAGAACAAGATTCCATCCAGCTGGGAATCTGTTCCTCAGTCAGATAATACTCTGGTTCTACATCCTTATTAAGTAAATGACGAAGAATTTCATCATCATTAATAAAGAGATAATTATAGATAAGCTCTTTTCCGCCGCCCATCATAGACAGAGAATCTAACTCATCAACCTTGATATGCTTAGTTTCATGAGGGGCGAACTCTCTGCGGACGCCCAATTCGGGGATATTATAAATAACAAAGCCTGCGCTCTTGTTAGTGACATTACACTGGTCTTTCATAATTAAAAACTCCTTTTTCTCAAATAATGAATTAAAGGGGATAGGGATATATCCCTATCCCCTCGAATAGTTTATTGAATTACGTCAAGCTTGCCCTGAAGCTGAGTATCAACGTAAGAGAAGATGTTGTTAGTCATCATAACACCAACGCCAACCTTGCGGTAGACCTGGATGTCACGAGACCAGTCATCATTGTCATTACGCTCACGAACGTGAGTGGTACCCTCGAAAGCAACCTTAACAGGCTTCTCGCCAGCGCCAGAAGGAATAACCCAAGCATAGCCAGGATCGATTACCTTACGGCTGTTGGTTTCATCCTCAAGAGTCTGAGGAAGAATTACAACACGAACACCCTTATAGTTAGCAAGATAACCGGTGTTCCAACGCTCGTTACGAATCTCGTCAGAGATCCAGCCCTCAGCAGGAACAATCTTTACTGCGAACTCACGAGTGCAGTAAATAGTAGGAGTGCCATAAGCACTTGCGGTAGTAACAAGACGGTCAAGACCAGTCTCATCGAAACCAGCAGCGCTTACACGGTTAGCAGCGGGAAGCTGATCAACTGCACCCATAAGAGCCTGAGCGATCTCACGATAAATAAGTTCGTCCATACCATCCATAATGATCTGAGTGAGTTCAGCGAAGTTCACACGACCGTCAAGGAACTCTTCGAAGCCAATCTGAGCGGCTCCGCCGATAGCACTGGTACCAACTTCGAAGCTCTCAGAACCGAGCTTGAAGGTCTCGTATACGCCGGCAAGACCGACACGAGTGATGAACTGCTTAGCGCGAGTCTTACCAGTTCTACGCTTAAAGACGGGGCGATCGCCCTGAGCAAATGTCTGAATCTCAGCGAACTGACCATAAGCATTGATCAAACGGTTAGGAACGATATCATCCATGGTCTGCTCCATGAGAGAGAATACTAGACGCTTATTCTGCTCATAAAGCTCTTCAGTGCCAACAAGAGCATTGAGTTCACTACGAAGAGTCTCGTTCATAGCGTTGTAAGAGAGATTCTCGTTATTATAAGAGAAGTTAGTAGAAGGAGTAGCATTAGCTACATTCTTCATTAACTGTAGTAAATTAGCCTTATCCATTATTTTAACCCTCCTTTATCAACCAATGCGCTGAACTTTAACGCCAGGCTGTAAGTCAGGCATGGTGTAAACCTTTACAACCACGAACTTAGGATCTTCGTCTCCGCCTGTTGCGGTTTTACCTTCATCCTTAGTCAGATAACCATCAGTATCAATTTTGAGCTGATCGCCAACACTTAGAGAGCCAGCTTCAGCCTTAATTGTATTAGTAGTCCAAATGTCGCCGTTAGGGACAGCGATAACACGAGGAACCATCTTAGTGCCATCTGGCATTAGCTGAGGATAGTTAAAAGTCTCAACTTCCTTCTTGAAAGCAGCGTTGCTACCCTCGCGGACAGCCTCACCAGTATAATCAAGAACGGTCTTAAGATCGGACTTAGTCTGACCGATTGGGCTATAGACACGAGCATTGTAGCGGTCCTTAATCATAGCGAAATCAGCATCAGTCTCGCGATCCTCATAAATCTTTACTTCATTGAAAACCATGCGCCATGGACCTGCACCATCAAAGTCACAGACACCCTTGGCATAATCGTATTTTACGAACTGGCCATTCTCAAGTAGCTCGATGCTTGCCGCTGCGGGAAGCTGAGCGTACACCTGGCCATTGCGCTTAGCGGACATATGGTTAGGTTCAACCTGGCCATATCCGTAAGTTACAAAAGTAGCGTTGCCTAAACGCTTTGCACTCTTAGCCATATTATTTAATCCTCCTTATAGCTTTTTCGCGGTTTCGCGAACTGCCTTAATCCACTCTGGGACATTATCATCAGCGGGATTTTCAAGATTAAACAATCCCTTGGGCTGGTTATCGTCCTGTTCATTGTTGTTATTAAGGTTAAAGTTGACCTTGTTGCGAACGCAGATAATAGACAGCTTCGCTTCAATGTCATCCAAAGAATAAGTATCAATATGCTCAACAACATCCTTCTTGTCGTCGTCGCTTAGTATATAGAAACCATCAATCATGCTCTGCTTTTCCTTGCGGTCCGCAGTCAGCTTGAACTCTCTGAGAGAAGTTACCTCTGTCTCAAGGTCGCTCTTCTCCTGCTTAAGAGTCTCAAATTCGCCCTGAAGAGTCTCATACTTACCAAGTAACTCAGTATACTCAGTTACTTCATCAAGATTGTACTTCTTCTTAGGCTCTTCCTTGTTATTATCGGCGGGCTTGTTGTCGCCGTCCTTTGGCTTATTATCTTCTGGAGCAGGATTGCCTTTTGGATTCTTCTTGTTCTCGTCCTCAGGCTGCTTCTTTGCTTCGAAGTTAGGATCCTCGGGGTTGCCGAGAGTCTTTTTATTCTCGTCCATAGTCTCGTGAGAGCCTCCTTTATTCAAAGTTTTCTGTAATTCAGTTAGCATAGAGAACATCGTAGTTCTAAGTTCTTCCACGTTCTCTAGGGAGAATTCAGTCTTGAATTGTGCGCCCTCAAAACATGGCTCAACTGATTCTCCGAGAATACAAAGTTTTTCAATCAATGCTTCATTGTAAATGAAAAATCTACTACCCGAATTATTATCTTTTGCCCAAAAACCTTTTTGAGTTTCTTTATTCAGTTCCATAGACTGATTGTTGCCATGCTCGAATAGTCGCTGAGATTCAGGATAAGCGCTCGTCCAGATGTAACATTCAGTTACAAGATACTCACGCTCAACGCCTTCGTCATCAAACTTCTGGAACCAAACTTTCGCGTCCGTGGGGACGAAACCGTATGGTTTAGTGGTGTCAAGAACCTCGATATTTCCACCACCCCGCAGAGAAATCTCTTTGTTGTGTCCTTCAAAATCGTTTGTTGCTTGATTAAAATAGCCAACAACAGGAGAACCTGGCAGTTTTCTGCCCATCTCTGTTGCAACTTTCTTAGTGATAACAGTTCCGTTTCTGTTGGGATTTTGTCCTACATAGCAGACCTTCACCTAACACTTGCTGATTAAAGGAGATATTTCAGTCGCATTGATGAATTCCAATGTGTTAGCAATAGGAACACTAATATGCAAGTTCTATCCCTCCTTATGACATGCTTTCACGAGATCGGAAGAGC
>CALLFD010000362.1 GCA_937997605.1 uncultured Collinsella sp.
CGCCGCTTTCGATCGCCGTGATGGGATGTGCCGTTAATGGCCCCGGCGAGGCTTCCGACGCCGACCTGGGCGTTGCTTGCGGACGTGGTCAGGCCTTGCTCTTTTCGCACGGCCAGATCATTGGTAAAGTAGCTGAGGATCAAATTGTCGACGCGCTCATGGCCGAGGTCGACAAGCTTATTGAGGAGAAATAAATGACCCGAGCAATGTATATGTCTAAGCTCTATGCGCCGACGCTTAAAGAGGATCCGGCGGACGCTGAGCTCGCCAGCCACCGCCTGCTGCTCCGTGCCGGCATGATCCGCAAGGAGGCCGCCGGTCTGTATTCCTACCTGCCGCTTGCTTGGCGCTCGATCCGCAAGATTGAGAACATCGTGCGCGACGAGATGGACGCTGCCGGCGCCCAGGAGCTTATGATGCCCATCATGGTCGACGCCGAGTTGTGGCGTGAGTCCGGCCGCATCGACGCCTATGGCAAGGAGCTTGTGCGCTTTGACGACCGTCATGGTCGCGAGTTCGTCCTGGGCCCCACGCACGAGGAGACCGTCACGGCCCTGGTGCGCAACGAGCTGCGCTCCTATAAGCAGCTGCCCGTCAACCTGTACCACATTCAGGACAAGTTCCGCGATGAGTTCCGTCCCCGCTTTGGCCTGATGCGCGGTCGCGAGTTCATCATGAAGGATGCCTACAGCTTTTCCGCCACGCAGGAGAGCCTGCAGGAAGAGTACGACAAGATGAAGCAGGCGTACGCCAATATCTGCGAGCGCTGCTACATTAAGGCCCTGCCCGTCGTTGCCGACTCCGGTGAGATCGGTGGCGATACCTCCGTCGAGTACATGGCTTTGGCCGACGCCGGCGAGGCTTCGCTCGTCTACTGCGACGATTGCGGCTTTGCTGCCGATGACGAGGCGGCAAGCACCAAGGTCGTCGTGACCGAGGGTCCTGGTGACGGTACGCTCACCAAGGTTGAGACTCCGGGCATGGGCACCATTGAGGCAGTTGCTAAGTTCTTTGGGTTCCCCGAGAACGGCACGCGCAAGTCCCTGGCTCTCATCGACGCCGAGGGCAAGCCTGTTGTGGCCATCGTTCCGGGCGATCATGAGCTCAACGACTGCAAGGCCGAGCACGTCTTTGGCAAGGGCTATCGCATGATGACCGATGAGGAGCTCCAGACCTACGGTCTGCATAAGGGCTTTATCGGACCGGTTAACCTTCCCGATGGCATTCGCCTGGTGTGCGACGAGAGCCTGCGCGAGTCCAAGCAGTGGGCCTGCGGTGCCAACGAGGTCGATTATCACTTTACCGGTGCCTGCCCCGAGCGCGACTTTACCGTCGACGAGTGGGCCGACCTGGTCACCGTCGTTGCCGGCGATCCTTGCCCGCACTGCGGCAAGCCGCTCTCTGCTGCTCGCGGCATCGAGGTTTCCCAGGTCTTCCAGCTGGGCACCAAGTACTCCGAGGCCATGGGTGCCACCTTTATGGATGAGGACGGCAAGGAGAAGCCGCTTATCATGGGTTGCTACGGCGTGAGATCGGAAGAGCGTCGTGTAGGGAAAGAGTGTCCTACTGAGTGT
>CALLFD010000363.1 GCA_937997605.1 uncultured Collinsella sp.
CGCAGGAAGCTTGGATACGCCTAGGCGCGGTCCAAGAAATCGTCCGCACCCCCTTCTAGGAACTATTCCACCGCAACTAATAGACAGTTAGCTCATACTGCTCTGATGGGTCTCGCTGCCGTTATTGCGGCGGGTGACCGTTTCGTGGAGTAAAAAGAAGCTGGGAACCTGCTTTGTCTCGGTGTATTCCATAAGGATGCCGTCGGCGTTGTAGGTCTGCCCGCGTATAACGGCGAGTGCGTTAAAGTCGTCGAGATCGAGCACGCGCGTATCCTCGGGCGTGGGATGCTCGATCGTTACATCGCGTTTGCCCGTGGCAATCTTAATGCCAAGGTCTTCTTCGAGGTAACGATAGATCGAGTCGTTGACAATCTCGGGTGTCAGCCCCGGTACTTGTGAACTTAGGTAATAGGAGTCGTCGGAGCACACGGCTTGTCCGTCTGCATAACGGATGCGTTTGGCGCGTGTGAGCTCACAGCCTTCGGGAAACCCGGTAATCTTGGAGAGCGCCTTGCTGCAGATGAGGAGCTCAAAGACGGTGGTGACAGTCTTGAGCTCAAAGCCTCGGTTGACCGCGATTTCCTTAAAGGTCTCGAGTCCGCCGCCGCCACGACTCGTCTCGTCACTGATGTTGCGAATGACGCGCATGCCTTTGCCTTGCTGGGGGAGCACGTAACCATCTGCCGCAAGCATCGAGATGGCGCGACGGACCGTCATGCGCGAACAGTCAAACAGCTGCGTGAGCTCAGTCTCCGAAGGCAGATAACTCTGATAGGCGTATGTGCCGTCGTCAATCGACTGCTTCACGTTGTCATAAATAGTTTGGAAGATGGCTCGCGCCATGACGGTCTCCTAGAGCTGGGCGCGTGAACGACGGATGAGGGCCGCCCGCGCAGGTGTCAATCGATTTACTTGCTGGGGTCGATTATATATTTGCCCATGGCACGCAGGGCCGGGTCTGACAGGATGGCGCCGAGTTCGTCGAGGGAGGCTACCTTTGCGACCATCGAGGATACGTCGAGCCTGCCGGAGTCGATGAGTTCGAGCGCGCGACGCTGTGTGTAAGGGTTGATGTAGGACGAGGTGAGCACAAGCTCCTTCTGGAAGACCTCGAAGGGCTTGACGGTGATCGTCTCATCGGGCTTGGTAAGGCCGAACATCATAACCGTGGCCTTATGACCGGCGATTCTAATGGCCTGCTCAATGGTGACGGGCTTACCGACGCATTCGATTACAACGTCGACGTTGCCGACGCCCTCCTGCTTCAGGCGGGCCGGGACGTCCTCGTGGATGGAATCAATTGCCAGGTCGGCGCCGAGTTTGAGTGCAACCTCGCGTTTGCCCTCGACGGGCTCGAGCAAGACGACCTTGGTGGCGCCGGCGTTTTTGGCGAGCTGCATCATGAGCAGGCCGATCATGCCGCCGCCGATGACGACAACCGTGCTGCCGGGCTTGATGTTGCACATATCGATGCCGTGCAGGCAGCACGCCACGGGCTCGGTCATAGCACCCTGCTCAAAGCTGGTGTGATCGCCCAACTTGTAGACTTGCTGCATATCGACGGAGCAGTACTCGGCAAAGCCGCCGTTAACGGTGGTGCCGTAACCGGTCATATGCTCGCAGTAGTGGTTGATTCCGTCGCGGCAGGGTTCACAGCAGCCGCAGGGATGGTTTGGGTCGATGCACACGCGATCGCCCGGTTTAAAGCCGGCGACGTCGCTGCCCACGGCCTCGACAACGCCGGCAAACTCATGACCAAGGATCGTGGGCGGGGTAACGTCGGCTGCACCCTTGTCGCCTTCATAGATATGAACGTCGGTACCGCAGACGCCGCAAGCTTTGACGTTGATCAGAACGTCGCGCCTGCCCACGGCCGGCTTTGCCGATTCCTCGACTCTGAGGTCGTGCTTTCCATAGAAGACCGCGCTTTTCATGGTGACTCCTTAACGTGGCGGTGAATGTTGTAATGAAGTATAGGCATGTATATAGATATAGACAAGCACATCTAGACAAGTAGAAAAGAAATTTAAAATGCAGCCATCAGCTATGTCAGATTTAGCAGGCGAAATACTGGACATATACCGTTTACGGCCAATAATCAACCGTTTACCGACCGTAGTCTTTATGCTAACTTGTCTAGATAAGTGATGTGATAAAACGTAAGTGCAAGAAGTCAGGGACACGGGCCCACCCGTCCTATTGCACGAGGTACACGCAAGCGGCGCGTCTGCGGTCTCGAGTGAAGCCAAAACCGCAGCGCTCCGAATGAAGAGAGGGGGATTCCCCGTCATGATGCAAAAGATACAACGTTTCGGCGGTGCAATGTACACGCCTGCAATTCTTTTCGCATTTTCCGGAATCGTCGTCGGCCTGGGTACGTTGTTTACCACCGAGGCGATCTTTGGCGAGATGGCCACAGCGGGTCATCTTTGGTTTGATTGCTGGAATGTGCTGCTCCAGGGTGGTTGGACGCTCTTTAACCAGATGCCGTTGCTGTTTTGCGTAGCGTTGCCAATCTCGCTCGCGAACAAGCAGAACGCTCGCTGCTGCATGGAGGCTTTGGCCATCTACCTTACCTTCAACTACTTTGTAAGCACGATCTTGGGGCAGTGGGGCCCTGTCTTTGGGGTTGACTACTCTGTCGAGGCGGGCAGCGGTACTGGTCTCGCCACTATCGCAAGCATCAAAACGCTTGATATGGGCATCATGGGCGCGCTTATCATTTCTGGTATCGCCACGATGCTTCACAACAAGTACTTCGACACCGAACTTCCCGAGTGGCTGGGCGTGTTCTCGGGCTCCGTGTTCATTTATATGATCGGTTTCTTCGTTATGGTTCCGGTCGCTCTTATCGCCTGCCTGGTGTGGCCGCATGTTCAGGCTGCTATCTCCGCCTTCCAGGGATTCATCCTTTCCGCCGGTACGTTTGGCGTGGGCGTCTTTGCTTTCTTCGAGCGCGTGCTGATTCCTACAGGCCTGCACCACTTTATCTATACGCCGTTCTATTACGACAACGCGGCGGTCAACGGCGGCATCTTTGCTGCTTGGGCCAACATCCTGCCCCAACTGGCTGCCGATCCGAGCATTGCTCTTAAGGATGCCGCACCCTGGGCTGCCTATACCTGCCCTGGTTGGACTAAGGTCTTCGGCTCGCTTGGCGTCGCCATTGCGTTTTATATGACCGCCAAACCCGAGCGCAAGCAGCGCGTCAAGGCTCTGCTCATTCCCGTCACCCTTACCGCTATGCTTTGCGGTATCACCGAGCCGCTTGACTTCACATTCCTGTTCATCGCGCCCGGCCTGTTCGTCGTCCACTGCGTGCTCGGAGCGCTTGGCTGCATGGCTCAAAACCTCCTTGGCGTCGTGGGCATCTTCGACGGCGGCATCATCTCGATGCTCTCGTGGGACTGGCTGCCCCTTTGGGCCGCACACGGTCTGCAGTACGCCATCTCCATCCTTGTCGGTCTGTGCTTTACCGCCCTTTGGGTCGTGGTCTTCCGTTTCCTGATCGTCAAGTTCGACTTTAAGACCCCCGGTCGCGAGGATGACGATGTTGAGGTCGAGCTCAAGTCCAAGGCCGACTACAAGCAAAAGCAGGGCGGTGCTGCTGGCAAATCGGTCGCCCAGAGTAAAGATGATGAGCGCTTGGTGCTTGCCGAGAACATCCTCGATCTGCTCGGTGGCGCGGATAACATCATCGATGTAACTAACTGCGCTACCCGTCTGCGCGTTAACGTCAAGGACAAGGGCGTCGTTGCACCCGAGGCTTCCTTCAAGGCGATCGGTACGCATGGCTTGGTGGTCCAAGGTCAGTCAATCCAGGTCATCATCGGCCTTACCGTCCCGCAGGTTCGCGAGAAGTTCGAGAGTCTTCTGAAGTTCGAGAGTCTTCTGTAAACCATCGTCCATCGAAACAATCGGCCTTGCGAGCCGGTATGCACCGCAAGGCCGATTCTGGAGATAAAAAACTCCACTTCTAGGTAACAATTCCAAACCGTGCAGGCCGCGTACGGGGATGGATTGAGCAAGCGGCCAGAATGAGGAGGACATCATGTCCAAGAAAAACTATGCCGTGACCATTGCCGGCGGTGGCTCTACCTTCACCCCGGGCATCGCTCTAATGCTGCTTGAGGAGCGCGACCGCTTCCCGGTCAACAAGGTGACCTTCTACGACAACAACGCCGAGCGCCAGGAGATCGTTGCCAAGGCGTGCGAGATCTACTTCCACGAGAACGCTCCCGAGGTTGAGTTCAACTACACCACCGACCCCGAAACCGCTTTTACCGGTACTGACTTCGTCCTCGCTCACATCCGCGTTGGTCTGTACGCCATGCGCGAGCTCGACGAGAAGATCCCCCTCAAGTACGGCTGCGTTGGTCAGGAGACCTGCGGCGCTGGCGGCATCGCCTACGGTATGCGCTCCATCGGCGGTGTCATCGAGATTCTCGACTACATGGAGAAGTACAGCCCCAACGCCTGGATGCTCAACTACTCCAACCCCGCGGCCATCGTCGCCGAGGCCTGCCGCGTGCTGCGCCCCAACAGCCGCATCATCAACATCTGCGACATGCCGATCGACCTCATGGATAAGATGAGCCGTATGTGCGGCATCAAGGATCGTCGCGAGCTGCAGTACAGCTACTACGGCCTCAACCACTTTGGTTGGTGGAGCAAGATCTACGACAAGGAGGGTAACGACCTCATGCCGCAGATCAAGGAGCACATGGCAAAGAACGGCTACTTGGACGGCATTGAGCACGAGGCCGGTAAGGAGCAGCACGTCGAGGAGAGCTGGATTCACACCTTCGGCAAGGCCAAGGATGTCTATGCTGTCGATCCCGAGACGATTCCCAACACCTACCTCAAGTACTACCTGTATCCGGACTATGTTGTCGAGACGTCTGACCCCAACTACACTCGCGCCAATGAGGTTATGGACGGCCGCGAGAAGAAGGTCTTTGGCGCTTGCCGCGACATCATCGCCAAGGGTACTGCCAAGGACGGCGGCTTTGAGCCCGACGTACACGCCAACTACATCGTCGACCTTGCCTGCGCACTGGCCGAGAATACGCTCGAGCGCTTCCTGCTGATCGTCCCCAACGATGGCGCTGTGCCCAACTTCGACCCGACGGCCATGGTCGAGGTGCCTTGCATCGTCGGTTCCAACGGCTTTGAGAAGATCTAGATCGGAAGAGCGTCGTGT
>CALLFD010000364.1 GCA_937997605.1 uncultured Collinsella sp.
CACGCCACCAAGCGCATCGTCATCGATGTGCCCGCATACAAGCACGCCACGGTTACCGTGCGCGTGAGCGGTGTCGATGCAGCCGCGGCCATCGCCGCCATCGACGTCGTCGCCCGTCCCCAGTCGACGTTCGATCTGCTTATTGCCCTGGACTCCCCCGTTGCCGGCCAAGGCGTCGTGGGATCCGTGCTACGCGTGTGCGCCCATGAGTACGCCACCGTCAACGTGACCTGCACGCAGACGCTCGACGATAGCTGGATCGCGCTCGACGACACCGGCCTGTTCCTGGACGAGGGCGCGCGCGTCAACGTGCAGCACACCGTCCTGGGTGCCGGCGCCAGCGCCACCGGCCTTGCCGGCGACCTGCTGGGCGATACCGCCAAGGTCACCATCGATACTGACTACCTGGGCGCCCGCGAGCAGGTGCGCGACTTTAACTACGAGCTGCGCCACCGCGGTCGCAAGACCGAGTGCGAGATCGACGCCAACGGCGTGCTGACCGGCACGTCCAAGAAGGTCTACCGCGGCACCATCGACCTCGTGCACGGTTGCAAGGGTGCAACCGGCACCGAGCGCGAGACGGTGCTTTTGGCCAACAAGGGCGTCGACAACAAGACCGTTCCCGTCATTCTCTGCGACGAGGACGACGTCGCCGGCAACCACGGAGCCACCATCGGCCACGTCCGCGACGAGCAGCTGTTCTATCTCGCCTGCCGCGGCCTTGACCAAAATGCCGCCGAGGACCTGTTCATCCGCGCCAAGCTGGAGGACGCCGCGCTTTCCGCGACCGACGAGCGCACCCGCGCCGCCGTCGTCCGCTTGGGCAACAACCTGATCGACAACTTTGAAGAGGAGCTCGCATGATCGACACCGAGCACGTTAAATGCGATACCTGCACTGCCCCCGAGCCCATGGAGCTCGACGCCAGCGACGAGGCTTCGCGCGGCTGGCCCACCGTAGACATCGAGACCAACCCCTACAAGGCGCAGTTCCCGCTCTTCCAGCAGCACCCCGAGATCGCCTTCCTCGATAGCGCCGCCACCGCGCAGCGCCCTGCCTGTGTGCTCGACGCCGAGCGCGACTTCTATCAGCGCATGAACGCCAACCCCCTGCGCGGCCTGTACTCGCTGTCCGTCGAGGCAACCGACGCCATCGCGAAGGTCCGCCAGCAGATCGCCGACCTCATCGGCGCCTCACAGGCCAACGAGGTCGTCTTCACCCGCAACACGAGCGAGTCGCTCAACCTGGTCGCCAAGAGCTTTGCACCCACGGTGCTCGAGCCCGGTGACGAGGTCGTCATCACCATCATGGAGCACCACTCCAACCTGATTCCGTGGCAGCAGGTCTGCCGCGAGACCGGCGCCAAGCTCGTCTACCTCTACCCCACCAAGACCGGTCAACTCACCACCGAGGAGGTTCTGTCCAAGGTGGGCCCCAAGACCAAAATCTTGGCCGTGGGTCAGGTGTCTAACGTGCTGGGCGTCGAGAACCCGGTCAAGAATCTCGGCAAGCTCGTGCACAAGTACGGCGGCTATCTGGTCGTCGACGGCGCGCAGTCGCTGCCGCACATGCCGGTCGATGTGGCCGATCTGGGCGCCGATTTCTTTGCCTTTAGCGCGCACAAGGCCATGGGCCCCATGGGCATCGGCGTGCTGTGGGGCAAGATGGACCTGCTCAACGCCATGCCGCCCATGCTCACCGGCGGCGAAATGATCGACTCTGTCACCGAGCAGGAAGCCGTCTGGGCGCCCGTCCCCGAGAAGTTCGAGGCCGGCACGCAGGACGCCGCCGGCATCTTCGCCACGGGCGCCGCCCTTGATTACCTGGTCAACACGGTGGGTTACGAGAACATCCAGGCCCGCGAGCAGGCACTCGTCCACTACCTGATGGGCGAGCTCATGCAGCTCGACTTTGTCCAGATCATCGGCTCCATCTATTGGGACAACCACCACGGCGTTGTGAGCTTTAACGTCAAGGGCATCCACCCGCACGACGTCGCGAGCATCATGGACATGGACGGCGTCTGCATTCGCGCCGGCCACCACTGTGCACAGCCGCTGCTCACCTGGCTGGGCGTCGAGAACCTCGCCTGCTGCCGCGCCAGCGTGGCCTTCTACAACGACAAGGCCGACATCGACAAGTTCATCGCCGGCCTACATCACGTTTGGAGCACGTTCAATGGGTAATCTGTACACCTCCACCACATTTATGGAGCACAACTCGCACCCCGACTATAAGTACGAGATGGATGCTCCCACGCACGAGCACGACGGCATCAACCCCAGCTGCGGCGACGAGCTCACCTTGCAGCTGCGCGTCGAGAACGGCGTGATCGAGGAGGCCTCCTTTACCGGCCACGGCTGCGCCATCAGTCAGGCCAGTGCCGACATCATGGCCGACCTCATCACCGGCGAGACCGTCGAGGAAGCTCACCGCCTGGCAGAGCTCTTCCTCGCCATGATCCGCGGCGAGCAGCTCTCCGAGGAGGACCTGGAAGACCTGGACGAGGCCGCCCAGCTCCAGGACATCTCGCACATGCCCGCCCGCGTCAAATGCGCCGAGCTCGCCTGGCGCACCCTCGACGGCATGCTCGAGGGGCAAAATAATCAGTAGTATTTATCCCAAATCTTAAGAATTTCGTTGGCCGAATCGCTTGACTAAGAGCGGTTCGGCCATTTTTCTTTTCTGCCTTTATTTCGATCCCTCGACCTGCGCGTCCACCTGAGCATAAGCGCGCACGATACGAGAGACGGTACTTTTGCCAATCCCGGTATACCGCTCAATCT
>CALLFD010000365.1 GCA_937997605.1 uncultured Collinsella sp.
ACGACGCGCGCGCTCACCAAGACCTTTATGCGCCAGCGCGGCGGTTGCGTCGTCAACATGAGCTCGGTTGTGGGCCTGATGGGCAATGCCGGGCAGGCCAACTATGCTGCCTCCAAGGCGGGCGTTATCGGCCTGACCAAGGCGGTAGCGCGCGAGCTTGCGCTCCGCGGCGTACGAGTGAACGCGGTCGCCCCCGGGTTTGTCGAGACAGATATGACGGCAAAGCTCTCGGAGAAGGTGCGTGCGGCAACCGAGGAGCAGATTCCCCTTAAGCGCATGGCGCGCCCCGAGGAAGTGGCCGGCGTGGTGCGTTTTTTGGCGAGCGATGCGGCCGCTTACATTACGGGCGAGGTCGTGCGCGTCGACGGCGGAATGGCGATGTAGAAACCAGGGCCGAACAACGGCTTGGATGAGGAGACCATGATGGAACAGAGAGTTGCAATCACCGGCATCGGTGCCGTATCGCCGCTCGGCAATACCGCGCTTGCCACCTGGGCGGCCATGTGCGCCGGCACGTGCGGTATCGGCCCGATCACGCACTTCGATACCGATGCGTTCGCCGTTAAAGTGGCGGCCGAGGTCAAGGGCTTTGACGGCAACGAGTACTTTGGCAAGCACGACGCCAAGCATCTCGACCCCTGTGTACAGTTTGCGATGGCGGCGTCGGACGAGGCCATGCACGATGCGGGCCTCGATGTTGAGGGCGCGGTCGATCGCGATCGCCTGGGTGTCTATGTGGGCTCGGGCGTGGGCGGCATGCAGACGCTTGTCGACAACGTCCACACGATTGCCGATCGCGGGCCTCGTCGCGCATCGCCCTACATGATTGCGATGATGATTCCCAACATGGCTTCGGGCAACATTGCGATTCGCCATAAGGCAAAGGGCCCGACCCTGCCCGTGGTGACCGCGTGCGCGACTTCTGCCCATGCGGTGGGCGAGGCGTTCCGCGCCATCAAGCACGGCTATGCCGATGCAATCCTGGCCGGCGGCGCCGAGGCCGCCATTATCCCCGATGCCGTTGCGGGCTTTACGTCCTGCCGCGCATTGACCACCAACCCCGATCCCGCGACGGCCTGCCGCCCGTTCGATGCAGACCGCGACGGTTTTGTGATGGGCGAGGGCGCCTGCGTGCTCGTGCTCGAGGGTATGGAGCACGCACAGGCCCGCGGTGCGCACATTTACGCAGAGGTCGTGGGCTACGGCAACACCGATGACGCCTACCACATCACGAGTCCCGACCCGGACGCGGCAGGTATCGCCCGTGCGATATCGCTGGCGGTGGCCGAGGGCGACGTTAAGCCTTCCGAGGGCCTCTACATCAACGCTCACGGCACCTCGACCAAACTCAACGATTCGTCCGAGACGGCGGGCATCAAACGAGCGCTCGGCGAGGACGCGGCGCGCGCCGCACATGTCTCGTCGACCAAGTCGATGACCGGCCACATGATCGGTGCCACGGGCGCCATCGAGGTCATGGCCTGCGCCATGGCGCTCGAGCAGGGCGTGGTGCCGCCGA
>CALLFD010000366.1 GCA_937997605.1 uncultured Collinsella sp.
GGCATCGACCTGCGCCGATGCCCCCAACGTGGACACACTTTTTGTCCTATAAGCCCGTTTGGCGGGAAAGGGCCGTGAGTCGATTAAAGCTCCAGGAGCTCCTTGACCTTGGCGATGATGGCCTCGTCGGTGGCGTTGGCGAAGAAGTACTCCTGGAAGTGCTCGCCAGCCAGGGCGCCCTTGACCAGATCCTGATCGATCTCGCCCAGGACGTCGACGAGCGGACGCATGGTCACAGCGCGGACGCTGTCGAGAATCTTCTTGTTGCGCTGCTCGGGCTCAACACGCTCGGCCGGATAGCCGTTACCGGAACCAAAGCCAAAGAGCTTCTCGAAGGTGTACTCGAGGTTGAGCTCCTGGCCCCAGCCGTTCTTGAGCGCGAAGGGCATGGCGACGGCGTTGCCATCGTTGACCTGGGCAAAGGTGTAGGCATCGAGCGGGTCGGCAACATGGCCGCACAGCACGCCGGGGAAGGAGTTGCAGGCGAGCATAGCGCCCTCGCCGGTGCCGCAGCCGGTCACGACGTAGTCGGCAGCGCCGGAGTTCAGCAGCACGGCGGCAAGGATGCCGTTCTGCACGTAGGTGAGGGGCTTGGAGTCGGCGTCGGCATACATGCCATAGTTAAAGACGGTGTGGCCCATGGGCTCGACAACCTTCTTAAGGGCAGCCTCGATCATGGGGTTCTTGGAGTTCTGAGAATTCTCGTTGATTAGAGCGATCTTCATGCTGAATTACCTTTCCTATTTCTAACTTGCGGTGAAATACGGATTGTTTTGCCTGATAGAGGCCAAAATCAATCCCTATATCACCGCAACTCATAAATGAACGACTGTGATAAAGCGGATGTGGGCAGCCTACTGGGGTTGCTTGCCGATGTAGGCCAAGATTCCGCCGTCGACGTAGAGGATGTGCCCGTTGACGAAGTTCGATGCGTCGGATGCCAAGAACACGGCGGGGCCCTTCAGGTCCTCGGGCGTGCCCCAACGGGCGGCCGGCGTCTTGGCGATGATGAACTGGTCAAACGGGTGGCGGCTGCCGTCGGGCTGCGTCTCGCGCAGCGGCGCGGTCTGCGGCGTGGCGATGTAGCCGGGCCCAATGCCGTTGCACTGGATATTGGCCTCGCCAAACTCAGAGCAGATGTTCTTGGTGAGCATCTTGAGTCCGCCCTTGGCGGCGGCGTAGCCGGCAATGGTCTCGCGGCCCAGCTCGCTCATCATGGAGCAGATGTTGATGATCTTGCCGTGACCCTTGGCGATCATGCCCGGCAGGCAGGCCTTGGACACGATAAACGGGGCGTTGAGGTCGATATCGACGACACGGCGGAAGTCCTCGGCGCTCATGTCGAGCATCGGCGTGCGCTGGATGACGCCGGCATTGTTGACCAAGATATCGGGCGTGGTGCCAAAGTCGGCCTCGATCTTGGCGATGAGATCGGTGACGACAGCCTCGTCGGTGACATCGGCAACATAGCCGTGAGCATCAAAGCCCAGCTCGCGGTAGTGCTTCTCGGCCTCGGTGACCTTGTCGGCATGACGGGCGTTAAAGGCGATCTTGGCACCGGCTTCGCCGAGCGCCTCGGCAATGGCCATTCCAATACCGTAGGTGGCGCCGGTCACCAGTGCGACCTTGCCATCTAGGCGGAAGCTGTCCATAAGATCAGACATAGCGATCCTTTCAAAAGAAACGTTCATCTATATAAGTCTTGCTTTTTATACTAGGTCAGTATAGGAGAAGAGGAGGATTTAAGAATCAGATTCTCCTAAAAACAGGTGAACGTTCACTTTTAAAAGGCGAACGGTTGTAGATAATTGTCGCGATGACTGCTATTCGCCCTGATCTTGCGTGCCCTCTGCGATCATGTTGCGGTTGTACACCAGATGCAGGTACATCGCATCGTGCGCTGCGGTGGGATTGCGCGCGGCGATGGCGTCGGCCACGCCACGGTGGGTGCGGATGGTCTCCTCAACCAGCTTTTTGCCGGTCACGTCAATAAACAGGGGGACAGACGCCTTGAGCACGCCCATCAGGCGGGGAACGACGAGGTTTCCGGAGCTTTCGGCAATGGCATTGTGGAACGCGGTGTCGGCGGCGGAGTAATCCTCACCGGCCTCGGCCAGGCGCTCGGATTCGTCGCAGAGCTCTTTGATACAGACGACCTGGTCGTTAGTTGCGTGCTCTGCGGCCATGCTGGCCATCTGCGGCTCGATCATAAAGCGCACCTCGAGTAGGTCGCGCGCCAGACGCTGCTTGTCGTCGATAAAGGTAAAGCCCAGCGGGTCGTCGGCAACGCCGGGGTTTGACGCCACATAGGTGCCCGAACCCTGCTTAATGCGCACGATATTGCGCGACTGCAGCAACTTCATGGCTTCGCGCACGGTGCTCCTGCCGGCGCCCAAGCGCTCGACCAGCACGGTTTCCTTAGGCAGGCGATCGCCTTGCTCAAGGTGTTCATCCAGAATCAATTGAATGATTTTCTCTGAAATCTGCTCGGGGAGTCCCGAATCGGCTCGTGCCACGCTTCACCTCATATCAAAAGAATTCATCTGAGCTATTTTAGCGCACTGCGAACGCTATGCAGACGGCTTGACATGAATCAGCTGCCACATATATGCCGTTCGCAGCTCTTTTCCGACCGTTCATCAAATACATCAGATGTATTTCGAACAAATTTCAAAATGAAACATCAGACCTTTCCAAAACACGCTATAGTCATCAGACGAATTCAAAAGGTCTGATGAATTGGAGGAAAGATGTCAGACCCAACGTTTATGGCTGATCCCACCAGGCTGGTTATCGCCGCCATCGTGGGCATCGCGCTGCTGCTTGCGCTTATCATCAAGTTCAAGCTGCACCCCGTGCTGTCGATGATGGTCTCGGCGCTCGTGATCGGTATCGGTGCCGGCATGCCGCTCGACATGGTGGCAGACACCGTCACCAAGGGCGTGGGCACCACGCTGCAAAACATCGCCCTGCTCATTGGCCTGGGATCGATGTTTGGCCAGATTTTGGAGGAGAGCGGCGGCGCCAAGAAGATCGCCCATACCTTCATTGACACCTTTGGCCAGGGCCACTCCAGCTGGGCGTTGGGCATCACCGGTTTGGTCATCGGCACTACGGTGTTCTTTGAGGCCGGCGTAGTCGTTTTGATTCCGCTTGCGTTTAGCGTGGCGTCGCAGACCAAGAAGTCGACCCTCTACTACGGCATCGCCCTGCTCGCGGGACTTGCCGCTGGCTATGCGTTTGTGCCGCCTTCGGCCGGTTCGGTCCTGGTCGCCGGCACGCTCGGTGTCGACCTGGGCACTATGATCCTCGTCGGTATCCCCACCGCCTTCATCGCCATGGCGATTGCCGGCGTCATCTGGGGCCGCAATGTGGGCGGCCGCATCTTTACGGACGTCCCCGAGCATTTCACTTCCGCCGAGGGTGCGAGTGACGACAAGGAGCTTCCCTCCTTTGGCATGGTACTCGCGATCGTGCTCACGCCGCTTTGTCTGATTTTGCTGGGCACGTTGTCCTCTTATATCCCCATGCCCGCCGAGCTCGCCTCGATTCTCGCCTTCCTGGGCAAGCCGTTCGTCGCTTTGACGCTCGCCACGCTCGTCGCGATGTATCTGCTGGGCGCGCGCCGCGGCTACTCCGGCGCCGAGCTCAAGGCCCTGCTCGACCGTTCTCTTAAGCCCGTCGGCATGATCTTGCTGGTTATCGCCTGTGGCGGCGTCATTCGCTGGATGCTGCAAGACTGCGGCTTGGGCCAGGTTATCGGCCCTATGCTCGAGGCCTCACCGCTGCCTTTGGTGGTCGTTGCCTTTTTGATTGCCGTCATGGTGCGCGCCTCTGTCGGCAGCTCCATCGTCTCTATGACCATGGCATCGGGCATTATGGCTGCCATGCCCGCGGTCGCTGGTGCTTCGGTGCTCATGCGTGCCGCTATCTGTCTTGCCATCTGCGGCGGCGCCACGGCCCTCTCGCACGTCAACGATGCCGGTTTTTGGATGTGCTCTTCGTTCCTGGAGATTGACGAGAAGACCACCCTCAAGTCCTGGACCGTTATGGAGACGCTCATCGGCCTTTCGGGTCTTGCCTGCGCCTTGGTGATTTCGTTCTTCGCCTAGTTCGCGTAGCTAAGCATCTTTAACCGAGTGCATCGCTCGGTACCCATTTTCACCTGATTCATTCACCAACGATTGGTACAACCGTTCAAACCAAAAGAGGAGAACATCATGGACGAGAGGACCAAAGCACAGATTCAGCAGGAGGCCGCCGACCTGGTTGCCAAGCTGCAGCCGCGTTCTGGCAAGTTCCGCACCATCAGTCCCGAGATGGACCCGCTGCGCCTGGGCTCTGGCTGGAGCATCGAAGACCTGGACAAGCCACAGGTCATTATCGAGTCGACGTTTGGCGACTCGCACCCGGGTTCTGCCGGCCTGTTTGAGTTGGTCGAGGAGGTCCGTGCTGGCGTTGCCGAGGCTGGCGGTCACGGTGCCCGTTACTTCTGCACCGATATCTGCGACGGCGAGGCCCAGGGACACGACGGCATTAACTACTCGCTGCCCAGCCGCGACATGATCGCCAACATGATCGAGATCCACGCCAAGGCCACCCCGTTCGATGCCGGTGTCTTCGTTGCCAGCTGCGATAAGGGCCTGCCCGCGAACCTCATGGCCATGGGCCGCATCAACATCCCCTCGATTGTCGTCACCGGCGGCGTCATGGATGCCGGCCCCGACCTGCTGACCCTGGAGCAGCTCGGCGCGATTTCTGCCCGCTACGAGCGCGGCGAGATCTCTCGCGAGGAGCTTGAGTTTGCCAAGCACAACGCATGCCCCAGCTGCGGCGCCTGCTCGTTTATGGGCACCGCGTCGACCATGCAGGTTACCGCCGAGGCCCTGGGCCTTATGCTCCCCGGCACGGCCCTGCTGCCCGCTACCAGCTCCGACCTGCGTGAGTTTGCGCGCGAGGCCGGCCGCCAGTCCGTGTGGCTCTCCGAGCACAACCTGTGCCCCCGCGACATCGTGACCAAGGAGTCTTTCGAGAACCTCATCATGGTCCACGGCGCCATCTCCGGTTCCACCAACTCGCTGCTGCACATTCCCGCGATCGCCCGCGAGTTTGGCATCGAGATGTCCGCCGACGATTTCGATCGCCTGCACCGTGGCGCCCACTACCTGCTCAACGTTCGCCCCGCAGGCGAGTGGCCGGCGCAGTTCTTCTACTATGCGGGCGGCGTGCCGCGCATCATGGAGGAGATCAAGTCGATGCTCCACCTCGACGTTATGACCGTCACCGGCAAGACTCTCGGCGAGAACCTCGAGGACCTCAAGAACAACGGCTACTACGAGAAGTGCGGTCGCTACCTGGAGAAGTGGAACCTCAAGCGCGAGGACATCATCCGTCCGTTTGACCAGGCTTTCGGCACCGATGGCTCCATCGCCATCCTTCACGGCAACCTTGCCCCCGAGGGCGCGGTCGTCAAGCACACCGTCGTTCCGCGCGAGATGTTCCAGGCCACGCTTAAGGCACGTCCGTTCGATTGCGAGGAGGACGCCATTCACGCCGTCCTGACGCACGAGGTCAGGCCCGGCGACGCCGTCATCATTCGCTACGAGGGCCCCAAGGGCTCCGGCATGCCCGAGATGTTCTACACCACTGAGGCTATCGCCAGCGACCCCGAGCTGGGCGCGAGCATTGCCCTGATCACTGACGGCCGCTTCTCCGGCGCCTCCAAGGGCCCGGCTATCGGTCACGTTTCGCCCGAGGCTGCCGTGGGCGGCCCGATTGCCCTGATCGAGGAGGGCGACCTGATCCAGATCAACATCCCCGAGCGCTCGCTGTCCATCGTGGGCATCGCCGGTAAGGAGATGGAGCCGGCCGAGGTCGACGCCGTCCTGGCCGAGCGCCGAGCCGCTTGGAAGCCCAAGGCTAATCGCTATACCTCCGGCACGCTCAAGTTCTTTACCGAGCATGCAGTTTCCGCCATTCAGGGTGGCTACATGGAGTAGCGCCCATGCGCATCAAATATCTCCTCTCATAGATGCGCGGCACAAAGAGCCCCGAGCCACGTCACCGGGGCGCGTTGTTCAGCGCCGCCGGGGCGCTCCACTCAAACGACAAGAGACGTCTTACGCAAGCGCCCGCGTCCGTGGATAAAACCACGGGCGTGGGCGCTTCACTTTATTCCCAGCCGCTTTATTCCCAGCCCTTCCACACGTCAGGCTCGTAGCCAACGGTTGCCTGGCGGCCGTTGCGAACGATGGGCTCACGAAGAATCTGCTGGTTATCGAGCACCTTTTCGAACTTCTGGTCGGCAGCAAGATACTGTACGAGCGCAACCGTGTCGGCATCTTTCGCCTTTGGATCGATCACAGCGTCGATCCCGCCGACGGCGCGCGCCACGCTTTCGAGCTCGCCTTTGCTCATCCCCTTTTCCTTCAAGTCGATGAACTGGAACTTCACACGACGTTCCTTGAAATAGCGCTGCGCCTTCTTAGTATCGAAGCTTTTCTTCGTGCCGAATATCTGGATGTTCATACGTACCGCCTTCGCTCAATTCTCGTCCGTCCATGATACGACAAGGGAACCGAGCAAAAACAGAGCAGGCGGAGATGGAGGAGGACGGCGACCGACCGTCGGCAAGAGTCGGCCGGATCGGACTGGCGCCCAGCGCGCGCCGGCGACACGCTCGCAGCTGCACACATAGCCGATGTACAAGCTCGCCGCGGCGTTCCCTCGCCCCGCGGTGTGGCGATAGAGAAGCACGCCACCCGTCAACGATGGCGCCTCGGTGAAGAAAATCAACGTCTGGGTTACATCCCTTGAAAGGGGCGAAGACGGCTGTTAGAATACCTCCCCGCTATGAAGGATTTGACCAAAGCATACATCGCAATTCGGCGGCCCCTGGTATACGGGGCCTCTCCTGTTGTTCCCCAAGTGCGCTCTGAGCAGCCGCTTTCTTCCTGTCGTATCTGATGCACGCATAGCACGTGCATGTTATTTCGCCCGTGGGCCGGCGCGCCTTCGGCGAAGAATCGAATAGATACGAAGGAAGCTTATGTCTGATAATTGTACGGTCGCGCCCGCCAATGGGCGCATTACCGGTACCCAGATCCGCATCGTCGCGGTCGTCGTCCTGGGTGCCTTCTTGGCGCTACTGAACCAAACGGTGATGTCGCCTGCGCTGCCGGTCATCATGTCCGATTTCGCCATCGATGCCTCGACTGCCCAGTGGATCATGTCCATATACCCGCTGGTGAGCGGCATCATGGTCCCCGTTTCGGCGTTCCTTATCGACAAGTTCAGCACCCGCGCGCTATTCTTCGGGGCGACGCTGGTGTTCGCGCTGGGCACGCTGTTGTGCGCCGCAGCCCCTGATTTCCTGTTCCTCATCATCGGTCGCGTGTTGCAAGCGGCGGGCTCAGGCGTGCTCATGCCGCTTGTCTCGGTGGTTCCCATGCTGGTGTTCCCCGTCGAGAAACGAGGAACGGCTATGGGCATGGCGGGCATCGTCATGTCGGCGGGTCCCGCGGTCGGCCCCGTCGTAGGCGGCGCGGTGATCGACACGTACGGCTGGCGCACCATGATCGGCGCCATCGTCCCCCTCGCAATTCTCGTGCTGGTGCTGGGCGTGTTCATGCTGAAAAACGTGGGCGAGCTGAAGAACCCCAAGCTCGACCTGCCCTCGGTCGTCCTCTCCACCATCGCCTTCGGCGGACTTCTCTACGGGTTCTCGAGCGCCTCGTCGATGGGTTGGGGCAACCCCGTGGTGCTCGGCTCGATCGTCGCGGGTGTCGTGTGCTTGGTGCTGTTCGTCGTACGCCAGGGCAAAATCGAGGACCCGCTGCTTCAACTGGGCACGCTCAAGACGCGCGAGTTCCGCGTGGCCGCCATCATCGTCACGCTCATCAACGCCGCATGCCTGGTCACCAACACGCTGTTGCCGTTGCTGCTGCAAACCTCGCTTGGCGCTTCGGCCTTCGAAACCGGCATGGCCATGCTTCCCGCCGCGGCGGTGGGCATCATCATCAGCCCTATCTCCGGCGTGGTGTTCGACAAGTTCGGTCCGCGTGCCATCTCGATCGTCGGCCTGGCCCTCATGACCGGCGCCCTGTTCCTGCTCTCGCTTTCGACGGTAAACACGCCCATCTTGGTGGTTGCGCTGTTCTGCATGCTGCAGTCCGCCGGCCAGTCGCTCGCGAACATGCCGGTGAACACATGGGGTGTCAATGCCTTGAAAAATGACATGATCGCCCACGGCAACGCCATCGCGAACACCGGCCGCCAGGTCGCCGGCGGTTTGTGCACGGCGCTCATCATCACGGTCATGACAAGCGTCACCGCGTCGGCCGGCGTCGATGCGAGCATCCAAGTAGCCACCGCCGTGGGCGCGGGCGTCGCTTACAAGGTGTGCGCGGCAATCGGCCTCGTTTCCCTTATCTGCGCCATATTCAGCGTGCGCACCAAGAAAACCGCACCGAAAACGAAGGAGGCATAAGCGATGTCCGAGATTCTGTCCGAGCGCATCCCGCTCGAGCTCGAGGGGACGCCCGTTTCGAGCATCATGATTGAAGAGCCATTCACCTGCACGCAGGATTGCACGATTTCCGACGTGGTGCGCATGCTCGCCGAAAACGAGGTGAGCAGCATGCCCGTAATCGATGAGCGCAACCAGGTGGTCGGGTTCATCTCCGACGGCGATGTCATGGGAGCCATCGCGCAGCATCGCGCTCACACCATCTTCACGGGCGGCGACGCGTCCATGCTGTACTTCGACGATCAGAGCCTTGAGCAGCGCATCGAAGACCTGAAGGATCGCTGCGTCATGGATTTCGCGACGCGCCAGGTAGTGTGTGCCCGTCCCGAGCAGAGCATCGCCCGCGTCGCCGCGCTGCTGGCGAAGAAGAAGTTCAAGAAGCTTCCTGTGGTTGATGACGAGGGCAAACTCGTGGGGGTCATCCGCCGCTCCGCCATCACCAAATACATCTTCGGCATCCTTTTCCAATAGGGGCAGGTCGCACTTGAGGCGAACATCTCGAGGCATCGAGCCAGCAACTGGACCAGACAACCTTGACACGCACGCGCTTTCCCTCGATGCTTCGGTAAGGGGAGCTGCGAAAATCGCAGCACGGGTGATCGGCGCCGCGCCCCCGAAGGCAAAAGCGAACACGGGAGCGATACGATGGGAAAAGTCCTGGACGAAGATTTGGTTTATGAGATTCTCTCCGTCGTGGCAGAGATTCCGGCGGGATGCGTCGCCTCGTACGGTCAGATAGCGCGCCTCATCGGCAGGGAGAAAAACTCTCGCCTGGTCGGAGCGGTGCTGAGCGAGGCGGATCGCTACGGCGATTATCCCTGCCACCGCGTCGTCAACCACGCGGGACGCCTCGCGCCAAACTTCCCCGACCAGCGAGCACTACTGACGGAGGAAGGAGTCGCCTTCCGAGACAACGGCTGTGTCGACATGAAAAAGCACCAGTGGAACGAGTAGCCAGGCAGCGTAGCGTCGAAAGGAGCGACGCCACGGGGAACGACCTGCGCCCCGCCGCCGGACAACCTATGGCAAAGTGACACGTCCCACAAAGAGCGGCGCACCAGTACGAGACACGACCGCGACGTAAAAAGACCCTATGATACTCGTAAGCATCTATCTGATTGCCCGCCTCGAGGTACCCAAAGAACGAGAGATGCCGAAACCCCTAGACAAAGAAAAAGGTCGGGAGCTTTTATGCTTCCGACCTGAAGTTTCATGGTCGCGGGGGGCGGATTTGAACCACCGACCTTCGGGTTATGAGGTCGCTACGACGTTGTTTCATTCAGACATTTCGACCCAAATTGAAGTCAATATAACTCCAGGTCATTTGATGTTTTCATAGATTTACGAAAGAAAAGTACGCGGAATAATTCGACCCAAATTCGACCCACAACGAGCTTGAAAGCGGTCAGGCGGAGCATTACCCTTGGGGTGTGACCCCACGCAGGGCCCACCACCAAGGGTAATGCCCACCCGCCCCAGCCCTTTGCGCCATTCCGCGCAACCGAGCGCGATTCTCAGGCACTTCAGGCAAGGAACACGATGAACGACCGACCTCTCGTCATAGGCAAAGGAACGAAGCAACGCCGCGACAAATACACGTGGCGCTACCGTCACAGCCTCGGCAAGGATCCGGTCACGGGCAAATACCGCTATTCGCCGTGGCAGACCATACATACCACCAAAAGCCGAGAGGTCGACGCCGCACTCGAAGCCTACAAGGCAGAACTCAACAGCGGCACCTACGTCCAAAAATCGAGGGACACCGTCGGCTCGTACGCAAAAAAGTTCCACGACAACCGCGAAGGAACCATCACGCCGCTCGCCTACTCGACATCCTACTCAATCGAGAACCGGACGCGCACATCACATGCGTGATGCTCATGCTCGACACCGACATGAGAAGGGCAGAAGCCCTCGGGATGACGTGGTCCGATGTCTCCGTCGAGAACAGAAGCATCCTCATTGAGCAGCAGTTCGCGGCCGATCGAAGCGTTCGCTCGCCCAAAAGCAAGAAAAGCGTGCGGAGGATCTCGATAAGCGAGACGCTGACGTCGTATCTCGAATTCTGGAAAAAGGAGCAGGCCCGCGAAATGGAAGCCTTCGGCCTGGAACAAGTCAAAGGCACTCCGCTCGTCCACTCATTCGAACGAACGAAAGACAGGCATCCCCATGTCAACTTCATGGACCTGAATGGGTTTTCGCGCTGGTTCAGAAACTTCAGCGTCGAGAACGGGTTCGGCAAGTTCGAAGGCGTTCGAACATACCATTATGTGAAGGAAACTGTCGACGGGGAAACGATTTCGAAGCGTTATGAGCATAAAGAGTGGCTCGAATTGAGGGATTACCTCAGGAAGCATCCCAAGGTTCGCGAGGCGAGGCATATCAGCACATATGAGAGCGAGCACCTTCCTTACGGATATTCGGGCCTATCGAGCCACACCGCTACTGCCGCTACTGCCCGCTACTGCCCGCCAGCTTCCGAACCAGCGGGCGGTAGCAGCACCCCGAACATCTCGCCGACAGCGCAGAGAGTCGTCGACCTGGCGGCCAAGGCCGACATCGAGGACGTGATGCTGTGCGACCTGCCCGGCGTCCTGTCCTTCCTAGGGCTGCCACCTGAGACGGAGATGCCGCCGGGCAACAAGGGGAAGACGAAGCTCAAGAAGCTCTACAGGAAGGTGGCGCCGAACAAGGCATACCACTCCGGCGAGCGCGCCAAGGATTTGATCTCGCACCTCGACATGGCAGAGATCAGGGCATCGGCGCCCGTCCAAGAATTGGGATGCAGTTCAATACGAGCTCGGGGCTCTTTTCGTCTAGATTGGGGACGCATGGCCGGACGAAAACAATTTGCGTCTGGTAATAAGCGTACGAAAGCGCAATTTACGTCTTAATTCCGTACGCAAATCAAGACGAAAATCGTTTACGTCTGCTTTAAATCCGTACGAAAACGGTTTTCGTCTTGCAGGGCAGTTGCCGTTTCTACAGTTCAACTTCCAGTTCGGCTTTGTGCTCGTAGAGGTAGTCGCGCATGTAGGGGATGGCAAATGAGACCTTGCCGTACGAGGGAGCCTCGATAATCGATTCTCTTAACAGGCGGCTGCGGACGGAACTCACCTGTTGAGGCGTTTTGTTTAGGGCATCGGCAACCATGCTGGTCGAGCTCGTCTGCCCCAAAGACGCCATGCTCAGCAGATAAGCGATGCACGTGGGCGGAATGCGCCGCAGCGCGGGCTCAATCACCATGGCGCAGAAGCGTTCGCGTGCCGTTGCAATGCCACGCTCGGCTTCTTCTTCTCCAATAATCGATGTATGTGCACGTCTTGCCAACTGCCATGCGTAGTATCCAACGAGTTGGATCATGAAAGGATAGCCTTGCGTTGCCTCGGCAAGTTGGCCGGCAATACCTGGCTGCAACTCCATGCCAGACGCTTCAATGGTTTCCTCGAGGGAGTACGACACTTCGGTTACTGCCACAGCCTTCAGATCAAAGGGGAGGGCACGGCGCAAAAACGTAAGTGTCTTTCCGTTGATGATGCTTTCAATCATCGAAGGCAGCCCAGCAAAAACAAAGGCGATATCAAGGTCTTCGCCGATAACCTGCTGAATCGCAATGGAGAGCGTTCGGACCTCATCGAGCTCTGCGTCTTGAACCTCGTCGAGAGTGATGAGCAGGCCATTTCCATTCTTGGATATTGTCTGTCTCATGGCGTCGCGTAGCGATGGGCCGATTCGTTCAATATCTATGCTGCCGATGGATATGCCAGCTACGGTGGGCTCAAATCTGGCGTGTTTGGCCTGGAATTTGGGCTGTAGCTGTTCGAGAATGCGCTGGCAAAGTCCCTCGGTTGCGACCTCTTTTATGACCGTCCAGCCACGGCTTTGCGCCAAACGTGAGCACTCGTCAAGGAGGACCGTCTTGCCCGTTCCACGGACGCCGGCTATGCGCATTAGGCGCCCAGGGGCACCAGGCCCGTTGACGAGGCCCTCATTGAATTCTTCGAGCACATCTTCGCGGCCGATAATCGTGGGAGGTGTTTTACCTGCTGTGGGCTTAAAAGGGTTTGTTTGCATGTGAGCCACCTTTGCTCAAGATATAGCAAGATATAGCAAAGTATAGCAAGATATAGCAAAGTATAGTGAGATATAGCAACGTATAGCGCTGTTCGCGGGTTCTTACGGTGGTGCTATTTTCCGAATGCCGCGCGGATAAAGCGCTGGGCGAACAGCTTGTTGGCGACGTTGATGACATGGCCCAGGAACAGTGCCGAGATGGCGGTCGTGACGCCAAAGCCGCCCAGGTTGTACATAAAGATCAGCGACAACGCGAGCGAGGCGGCGACATGTGAGCAGTCAAACACGACTTTTACGTCACCAAAGCGGCGTTTAAGCTTTTCGGCAATGACTTGCACCAAGCCGTCGGGCGCGTTGGGGACAACGCCCATGTTGACGACGAGACTTACGCCAAATGCGGTGACAGCGAGGGAGAGCAGCATGGTCGCAATCTGTGTGGGGAGTGCCGTGGGATGCAGTGGGTTGACCGCCATGAAGAGGTCGGTCAAGCCGCCAATCAGCGTTGAGAAGAACAACTCGAGCAGGATGCGCGGCTGGAACTCGCTTCGCAAGATGGCTAATTGCGCCACGATGTAGGCGACGTAGGTTGCGGTGATCCAAAAGCCGAGCGTCTTGCCAGTGAGCATGGATAGGGTTGTGGCAAAGCACGTGAGCGCGGCGACGCCCAGGCCGGATGCCGTCTGGAGACTCATACCGAGTGCCAGTACTGCAACGCCCACAAGATACATCAGCATTCTGATGACGGTATGGCACCAGTCGATGTTCTCGCCATGCATGATGATGAGCGGTCGCATGTTGCTACCCGTCCTTTCGGTTGTGTGAAAAAGCTGACCCGGGCCGGCAAAAGAGGGTTATCGGAGGCACTGCTGCAAAAGCAGAAAAGCCGGCCCCACGGTCAGTCGTCTAGGAAGTGTCTCGCTGTGCCGGAATGGGACTAAAGGTCCAACGAGACGGGAAGAAAGCAAATGGCATTGCGTGGGCGATAAGATGCCAAGATGGTAGGGTGTGTCTTGGCATCCTATTGCCCACGCTCAACGAAATCGGTTTCGTTTGAGCCTAAGTATACGCATGGGATTTTATTTGCGAAGAGAAAAACAATAAAAAGGTGAACGTTCACCTAATCGCAACAACTCGTTGGCTGTAGTTGCGGTGGAATAGTTCCTGTTTTTGCTGCTGAAGGCCTTGAACAGGAACTATTCCACCGCAACTTATGATGGGGCGGGGGATGCGATAGTATTGCATGGTGAAATTCGACAAACCGTGAGCTTCATCCGAGGGCTTTATGGAACAGCACCAGCATTATCAGAGCCTGCAAGACCAGGCGTACAACGCACTGCGCTCCAAGATCATCTATGCCGAGCTCAGACCCGGCACGCGCCTTTCGGCGATTGGTCTGGAAAAGGAGACGGGAATCGGGCGCACGCCCATTCGCGAGTCCTTTGTGCGCCTGCGTGAGCAGGAGCTGGTGGAAACGCGCCCCAAAAGCGGCACCTACGTCTCTAAGATCAGCATGGAACGCGCCGAAAACGCCTGCTTCTTGCGTGAGAAACTCGAGAGAAGCGTGCTCATTAAATGCTGCTCGGCCGCCACGCCCGAGCAAAAGCATCGGCTCGAGCAGATTCTTGCCGAGTCCGAGTCGCTCGACCATAGCGAAACGCGTCGCTTTTTCGATCTGGACAACCTGTTCCATGAGACGTGTTTTGAGATTGCCGGCCGTCACATGTTGTGGGATTGGATGAAGAGCGTCAACACACATTTTGAGCGGTATAACTGGCTGCGTATGGTGTCGCAGGATCTGGATTGGGAGCCGATTCGTCGGCAGCATCGCCGGATTCTCGAGGCCATTAAGAGGGGCGATACCGATGCGGCGAGCTATCTGGCAGAGACGCACTTGCACCTGATGCCCGAGGAGCAGGGCCCGGTTATCGCCTTGCATCCCGACTATTTTGAGCTGTCCAAAGACTCGGCCATCTAATCAATCCCCATATAAGTTGCGGTGAAATAGGGACTGTTTTGCGGCCTAGGTGGCGCAAACAGTCCCTATTTCACCGCAACTGCGTTGGGGCGTAACCGGGGCACAAAGCTGCGGCACCGCTTGGAGGAAAAGACCGGAAGCAAGGGTCCATTCCTCCAGACGACGCCGCAGCTGTTTTGATGGCTCGGCTTTTACCGAAGTGGCTCAGTTGAGCGCGACTGCCAGCCGATTATACAAAGCGGCTCGGGGGCGTGTCGCTTCCGTCACGTTCTATCAGCATACAAGACGGTTTTGGTTCTTGTTCGTGACGGAAACGGCGCGCTTCCGAGCCGCTTTAAAAGAAAGGGGGCGAGGTCTAGGGCACGCCCCCTTTCACGATAGAGAGCTAAACCTAGCCGCGGACCTTCTTGACGACGTCCATGGCCTCGCGGGCGATCTGCTCGACCTTGGAGAAGTCGCCGTCGGCAAACAGGGCCGGCTTGACCATCCAGGTGCCACCGCAGGCGATGATGGCGGAGGAGCTCAGGTACTCCTCGACGTTGGCGGTGCTCACGCCGCCGGTAGGCATAAAGCGGTGACCGACAAACGGAGCGGCGAGGGCCTTGATGGTGTTCAGGCCGCCATACTGGGACGCGGGGAAGAACTTGGTGACCTTGAGGCCCAGGTTCTCGGCTGCGGTGACCTCGGAGGGGGTCACGGTGCCGGGAAGGACGGGCAGCTCGATGTCGATGCAATGCTTCACGACGTCCTCGTTGTAACCCGGGGAGACGATGAACTTGGCACCGGCGGCGCGGGCCTGCTCAACCTGCTCGACGGTCAGGACAGTGCCGGCGCCAACGCACATCTCGGGCTCGGCCTCGGCCATAGCGGCGATGCACTCGGCGGCGCAGGCGGTGCGGAAGGTGACCTCGGCGGACTTCATGCCAGCTGCCATAAGAGCGTGGGCGAGCGGGGCGGCGTCCTCGACCTTGTCGAGCACAACGACCGGCACGATGCCCAGGGACTCAAGCGTGGTGTAGAACTGTTCGAACATGATGTTCCTTTCGATGTGTGGCGCGCATGGGCGCGTGATTACCAAATGTGCTGGTCAGGAGCCGATTTTGGATTGGTTATCGGAGGCACCGCTTGGGGTTCAAGCAATTCCAAAACCGGCTGCTCGACCAGTCATGTAGGGAATGCCAGGCAAAACCGGAATGGGACTGGTGGTTTTGCCCGGCCGGAGGAATCGGGGAGCGGGCCGCAGGGGTATGGGATTGGAAAGCTGCGGCCCGCGGAATGGAGACGGACTAGCGCGCGACGCGGGTGCCACCGTCGGCGGCTGATGCTACGGCTGCGATCTCGTCTGCGGTCACCAAGTTGGAGTCGCCCTTGATGGTGAGCTTGAGGATCGAAGCCGCAATCGCGTAGTTGACGGCAGCCTGCGGATCGAAGTCGTTGATGAGGGCGTGGACCAGGCCGGCGTTGAAAGCGTCGCCGGCGGCAACACCCTCAAGCACGTGCACATCGTGAGCAGGGGAGAACCAGTGCTCGCCGCTCTCGGCGTCATAGAGCATGCCCATCCAGATGGAGCGCTCGACGCAGGAGATGTTGCGGACGACCGAAGCGACCTTCTTGCAGCCGTACTCGGCGCAAATCTGACGGGCCATCTCGACATAGGTGTCGCGCTCCTCGATGCCGTGGGCAAGGGAGCCAGAGACGCAGGTCATACCGAGGCCGGCGGGCGCATCCTCGTCGTTGGCGATGCAGATGTCGACGAGCGGCAGGAGTTCCCTCATGGTGGCCTGCGACTTCTCGGGCGACCACATCTTGCCGCGATAGTTCACGTCGCACACGGTGGTGATGCCCTTGGCGCGGCAGGCGGCGAGCGCATCCTTGCAGGCGGCGGCCATCTCGTCGGAGACGGCGGGGGTCACGCCGGAGAAATAGAAGACATCGATTCCCTTGAGGATCTCGTCCCAGTCAAAGACGTCGCGCTTGGCCATGTTGATGGCAGAGTACTTGCGGTCGTAGACGCAACCGTTACCGCGCTGCGAGGCACCGACCTCAAACACATAGGAGCCAAGACGGTCGCCCTGACGCACGACGCGCGTGGTATCGACGCCGTAGGCCTTCAGCGAACGCAGGGCGCACTCGCCCAGACGGTTGGCCGGGACAACGGAGACGTAAGCGGCCTTGTCGCCCTGGTAGGCCAGGGAAAGCGCGGTGTTGGCCTCGGCGCCGCCGTAGCGGACGTCAAACTCGGTTGCCTGCTCAATACGCAGGTGGTCTTTGGGCGAGAGTCTCATCATGATCTCGCCGAAGGTAAGAACCGTTTTACCCATGGTCGCGCAGCTCCTTTTACTCGTGCGTACACCTTTGATATGGCGTTGGCACGCAGGTGCCAAGACGGTAGGGTGCGGCTTTGCACCTGCGTGCCAACGCTCGCCGAAATCGGTTTACGAAATCGGTTTCGTTTCGAGTTGTAGTATACTCACCTACAGCGTTTTGCAACCGAGATTTTTAAAAAATGCCTAAAATGGCTCAGATCGCCGACAATTGGGAAACGGGGTGCGTTATGGCGCAGATGAGAATCAAGGACATTGCCGCCGAGGCGGGCGTGAGTCCGGCCACGGTCTCGCGCTACCTCAACAACCGCCCCGGGCAAATGACCGAGGAGACCCGTGCTCGCATCGCGGCAGTTATCGAGCGCACCGGCTATCGCCCACGTGCCGCCGCGCGCAATCTGCGCAGCTCGCGTACGAACCTCATCGGTGTGATTCTGGCTGACATCGCCAACCCGTTCTCGAGCGCCATGCTCGAGGGCCTTTCCGCCAGCGCCGCGGCGCGCGGCTGCTCGCTCATGACGGCCATTAGCGGCAACGACCCCGCTAAGGAAGCGGAGTCGCTCACCAGACTTATCGATGCCGGCGTGGACGGCCTGGTCGTCAACACCTGCGGAGGCAATGACGAGGCGATCGCCGCGGCAGCGGGACGTCTGCCCGTTGTGCTGCTCGACCGCGACGTTGCCGACGGCGGTGTTGACCTGGTGACATCTAACAACCGTGAGCTGGTCGCCGGCTTGGTAGATGCCTTGGCAGCTGCGGGCAGCGAGCGTCTGTGCCTGCTCACCGAGGCAAGTGACGATAGCCCCGTGCGTCGAGAGCGCGCCGAGGCCTTTGCCGACGAGCTTTCGCGCCGCGGCCTTGCGGGCGAGGTCGTCACCCTGGCCGACGGTGGCGCCACGGGCGTCGGTCGCTTGGACGAGACCATCCGCGGCTATGCAGGCAAAAAGCTCGGCCTCATTGCCGTCAACGGCCTGGTTTTCCTGCGTCTGACCGAGGCACTGGCGCAGCTTGGTCCCTCGCTGCCGGCGGGTCTCAAGATCGCAACGTTTGACGATTACCCCTGGAATCACGTGCTCTTTGGCGGCGTGACCACGGCCGCGCAAGACACCCTTACCATCGCCGAGCGCGTGGTCGAGCGCCTGTCCGAGCGCATCGACGTTGTTACCACTACTGTGGGCGAGGCCGCAAAGCTGGCGCCCAAACGCATCGAGATCCCCGGCCACATCGAACACCGCGCATCGACCTCGCGCTAACCGCTCGTTCGCAACGGCCTGTTCGCGCACGTTTTTTGAGCGCTTGATACGCTTTAACCCTGCGGAAACATTTTTCTGCGATAGTATCTGCGATATAGACCAGTCGAAACCCGCCCGAAAGAAAGGGGAGCGACATGAACCAGCAGAACATCGATTACGTACTTCGCTCCGTAGAGCAGCGTGACATCCGCTTTGTGCGTCTGTGGTTTGTCGACATTCTCGGCCGCCTCAAGAACTTTGCCATTAGCCCCGAGGACCTTGAGGTCGCTTTTGAGGAGGGTATTGGCTTTGACGGCTCCGCCATCGAGGGCTTTGCTACGCCCGAGGAAGCCGACATGCTCGCATTCCCCGATGCTTCGACCTTCCAGATTCTGCCGTGGCGCCCGAGCCACAACGGCGTCGCCCGCGTGTTCTGCGACGTGTGCACCCCCGACCGCAAGCCCTTCGCCGGCGATCCGCGCGATGCGTTGCGCCGCATGTTCCGCAAGGCCGAGAAGGCTGGCTACCTGCTCAACGTGGGCGCCGAGCTGGAGTATTACTACTTCCCCGACGAGCACACGCCCGAGCCGCTCGACAACGTGGGCTACTTCGATCTTTCGGTGAGCGATGCCGCTCGCGACCTGCGCCGCAACACGGTCCTCACGCTCGAGAAGATGTCCGTGCCCGTGGAGTACACCTTCCACGCCGCCGGCCGCTCGCAGCACGGCATGAGCCTGCGCCACGCCGAGGCCCTGAGCATGTCCGACGCCATCACCACGGCCAAACTCATCATTAAGCAGCAGGCCTATGAGAGCGGTTGCCACGCCTCCTTTATGCCCAAGCCGTTGGCGGGCGAGGACGGCAGCGCCATGTTTTTGCATCAGTCGCTGTTCGACCACGACGGCAACAACGTCTTTTGGGGCGAGGACGACGAGAAGTACCATCTCTCCGATATCGCCAAGCACTATATGGCCGGCATCTTGGCGCACGCACGCGAGATCAGCGCCATCACCAACCCCACGGTCAACTCGTACAAACGCATCACCACGGGCGGCGACTCCGTGCCACAGTACGCCACGTGGGGCCTGCGCAACCGCGCGAGCATGGTCCGCATCCCGGTCTACAAGCCCGGCAAGCAGCTGTCCACGCGCATCGAGCTGCGCAGCCCCGACCCCATGGCCAATCCGTACCTGGTCAACGCCGTCACGCTGGCGGCTGGTCTGGACGGCATCGAGCACAAGCTGGAGCTCCCGCCCGAGGCAACGGCCGAGACGCTCAAGCTTACCGACCGTCAGATGGTCGAGGCCGGCTACACGCCGCTGCCGCGTTCGCTCAAAGAGGCGCTCGACGTGTTTGAGGACTCGCAGTTTATGAAGGATGCCCTCGGCGAGCACATCCACAGCTTCTTCCTCAAAAAGAAGCGCGACGAGTGGCATAAGTTTGAGTCCACGATCACCGAGTGGGAGATCAAGCACTACCTGGCGAACTCCTAATCGCGCTGGCTTGTTCCAGTACGATTGAGCTCATTTCTTTGGAGGCCGATATGTCCGAAAAGAGTGCCCTGTTCATGGCGCGCACGACGCGCTTCCACGAGTTTGCCCGCAGCTTGACGACCACCCTGGGTGTCGAGGTGAGCCTGGCCACCCCCGATTCGCCGACTGCGGCGCACGACTTTGACCTGCTGATCCTCGATTCCGACGGCATCCGCAGCGACCGCATCGATCAGATTGCCAAATGGCTCGACGATCGCGGCGGCGTCCCCATGCTGGTGATCGTCGACGATGAGGCGCTCGGCACCCTGCGTCTGCCGAACCACGCGCATGCCGACTTTGTATGTCCCACGGCGACACCCAACGAGCTCAAGGCTCGCGCGCAGCGCCTGATGGGCGAGGAGGAGACCGTCGCCGCCGACGATGTGCTCAACATCGATAACCTCGAGATCAACCTGGCCACCTACCAGGTGACGCTCGATAACGAGCCCATCGACCTGACGCTGATGGAGTACTCGCTGCTGAGCTTTTTGGCGACGCATCCCAACCGCGCCTACAGCCGCGAAGTGCTGCTGCACCGCGTGTGGGGCTTTGAGTACTGCGGCGGCACGCGCACCGTCGACGTGCACATCCGACGCATCCGCTCCAAGGTGGGCCCGCAGATCGCGGCACACATCACCACCGTCCGCGGCGTGGGCTATCTGTTTAAGGACTAGATTTCCACCACAAAGGAGACAGGCACTTTTGTGGTGGTTTTGACACAGGCGCGGGTTCCCCTCGAATCTGCAACAGAACTTAAGCCTTCCTAAAAGATTGCGTTCTCATACACGTTCGCCCGCATATTGGGGTACAACTCAACGTGAACAATGATGGCCCGCCACATGTTTGGCGGGCCTTTGGTTATTTGACGAAAGGATCGCAGCTATGAGCGAGTACGATTCCCAGCGTCCCCAGGATGCGGGCAACGCCGGCGAGACCCAGCAGCAGCCGCGCGTGCAGGTGGAGTCGACGCCTGCCGACGGCAACATTCCCTACGTGCAGGCCTACGACACGCAGACCGGAAAGCCGCTGGGCGGTCAGCAGGTCGTGAACAAGCACACAGTGGTCAAGACCAAGACCAAAAAGCTGCCGATCTTTATTACAGCGCTTGCCGGTTGTGCATGTGGTGCCCTGCTGGTCATTGCGCTCATTATGAGTGGCACGCTCAACATTGGCGGCGGAAAGAATGCCGTGACGGCGGGTGCTTCGGGTTCGTCGACGCAAAAGATCACCATTGACTCCGAGGATACTACGCTGGCCGAGGCCGTTTCCGCCAAGGCTCTGCCCTCCGTCGTTTCCATCACTGCCACTTCGAGTGGCAGCCAGAATGGCTCGCTTTCGCAGTCTGCTGACGAGTCGGATGGCTCGGGCAGCGTCGGTTCGGGCGTGGTGCTCGATACCGAGGGCCACATCCTCACCAACAACCATGTGGTTGATGGCTACGACCAGTACGTGGTGACCATGGACGACGGCACCACCTACGAGGCCGAGTTCGTGGGCAACGATGCCTCGAGCGACCTGGCCGTCATCAAGCTCAAGGATGCCGACGCCTCCAAGCTCACGCCGATCGAGATCGGTGATTCCTCCAAGCTCAACGTGGGCGAGTGGGTCATGGCCATCGGCTCGCCGTTCGGCAACGAGCAGTCTGTCTCCACGGGCATTGTGTCGGCACTGTATCGCTCCACGGCCATGAGCTCTACCAACGGTAACACTATCTATGCCAACATGATCCAGACCGATGCCGCCATCAACCCAGGCAACTCGGGTGGCGCGCTCGTTAACGACAATGGTGAGCTGGTGGGCATCAACTCGCTCATCGAGAGCTATTCGGGCTCCAGCTCGGGCGTGGGCTTTGCTATTCCCGTTAACTACGCCAAGAACATTGCCGACCAGATCATCGGCGGTAAGACGCCGGTTCATCCGTATCTGGGCGCCACACTTTCGAGCGTCAATGCGCTTAACGCCCGCACCAACAAGCTGAGCACCGATAGCGGCGCGTATGTGGCGAGCGTCGTTGAGGATGGTCCTGCTGCTAAGGCCGGAATTCAGGAGGGCGACGTCATCACCAAGCTGGGCGACGACGAGATCACGAGCGCCGATGGCCTGATCATCGCACTGCGCAGCCACGAGGTGGGCGAGAAGGTCGAGATCACGCTTATGCGCGGCAAGGACGAGAAGAAGGTCACGGTTGAGCTGGGCTCCGATGAGGAGTTGCAGAACCAGCAGCAGGACGACAGCTCGACCGACACCGGCAACGGCGGTATTACCGACGAGCAGCTGCGCCAGTACCTGGAGGAGCTGCTGGGCCAGCAGGGTCAGGGCCAGGGCTACGGCCAGGGCTACTAGCGAGCCGTTTCGCATATGCCGAAGCCAGAGGGGCTGTCCCGCCAAGTGTGGGACAGCCCCTCTTTTCTTATTGATCCGTTGGGGACGGAGGAAAACGGATCACTTGTGGCTGGCAAGAGGCCTGGTTCGTAATGGTCTGGACAGTTAGTTCAGATACGTATAAATCTGGGGCAGCTTGGGATGCGTTTTGAGCAATTTCTGATTGGGATGGGGCTCGAATGGGTGTTTGGAAGGGAGAGCGGGACGTTTACATGGTCTCGAGGAGCCCAAATGAGTTGAAACAGGGGTGTTCGTGCCTGATTCAGCTCTAGGATTTATACGTATCTGAACTAACTGTCCACCCCAGTCTGGCGGCTGCCGATTCGGTGCGGTTTGAGACCGCTATTCGGCCCCGTTACGACCGGTGGTACTCTTGTATCCGTTTGAAATCGAGCGAAGGAGTGCTGCTATGGAGCAATCGAGCCTGTTTGGTGACGGTGTGGACATCGATACCGAAACGCCCGCGAGCGCGGATGCCACCGCACCGGTCGACGCCCGTGCCCAGGCGGCAGCGCGTGCGGCCGAGCTGCGCCACGAGCTCGATTACCACGCCTATCGCTACTACATGCTCGATGCGCCCGAGATCACGGACGCCGCCTTCGACAAAATGCTCGTTGAGCTGCAGGAGCTCGAGGCGGCCTATCCCGACCTGGTGACGCCCGACAGCTATACCCAGCGCGTGGGCGGCTACGTGAGCGAGCAGTTTACGCCGGTAACGCACATGGCACGCATGTATTCCATGGACGATGCCATGGACCTGGACGAGCTCGACGCGTGGCTCCAACGCACCGAGGATGCGCTCGGCGCCGGTAGCGTCACCTATACCTGCGAGCTCAAGATCGACGGCCTGGGCGTGGCCCTTACCTACCAAAACGGCACCTTCGTACGTGCAGCCACACGCGGCGATGGCACCACGGGCGAGGACGTGTCGCTCAACGTGCGCACCATCAAGGATGTGCCCATGCACCTGTCCGAGCCGGCGCTCGCTCACATGGGCGCCGACCGCGAGCGCACCATTGAGGTGCGCGGCGAGGTCTATATGCCTAAGGGCAGCTTTGTGCGTCTGAACGACGAGGCCGATGCCGAGGGGCGCGACCCCTTCGCCAACCCGCGCAACGCTGCCGCTGGCAGCCTGCGTCAGAAGGACCCCAAGGTCACGGCGCGCCGCGATCTTGCCACCTTTATCTATGCCATCGCCGATACCGATCCGCTGCATGTTCACAGCCAGCGCGAGTTTCTTGACTGGCTGCGCAGCGCCGGTTTTAGCGTCAACCCCAACGTGGCTCGTTGCGCAACGCCGGCAGAGGTCCACGAGTTCTGTGCCCAGGCGCTCGAACATCGCGGCGACCTGGACTACGACATCGACGGCGTTGTCGTAAAGGTCGACAGCTTCCAGCAGCAGCTCGACCTGGGCTTTACCGCCCGCGCGCCGCGCTGGGCCATTGCCTTTAAGTTCCCGCCCGAGGAAAAGCAGACCGTCCTGCGCGAAATTCGCATCCAGGTGGGCCGCACCGGTGTGCTCACGCCGGTCGCCGAGTTCGACCCGGTGACGGTTGCCGGTTCCACCATTGCGCGCGCCACGCTGCACAACATCGACGAGATCCGCCGCAAAAACGTGCGCGAGGGCGACACCATCGTCGTGCACAAGGCGGGTGACGTGATCCCCGAGGTCGTGGGCCCGGTGCTCGATAAGCGCCCGGCCGATTCGGTCGACTGGCACATGCCCGAGGTCTGCCCCGTGTGCGGTAGCCCCGTGGTCCACGAGGACGGCGAGGTGGCCTACCGCTGCGTCTCCATCGACTGTCCCGCGCAGCTCAAGGAGCGCCTGCTCCACTGGGTGAGCCGCGGCTGCATGGACGTCGACGGCCTGGGAGACGAGATCGTCGATAAGATGATCGCCGCCGGCCTGATCCACGATGTCGCAGACTTCTACCAGCTCACGGTCGACGATATCGCTGGCCTGGACACGGGCCGCGTGTACGCCAGCTCCAACAGCAAAAAGGGCGTCAAGAAGGGCGACCCCATTCCGGTGGGTCTCAAGACGGCCGAGAAAATCATCGCCGAGCTCAACAAGTCCAAGAGCCAGCCGCTCGGTCGCGTGCTGTTTGCCCTGGGCATCCGCCACGTGGGCAAGAGTGTGGGTGAGGTCATCGCCGAGCGATTCCTGTCGATCGACAAGCTTATCTTGGCGAGCGAAGAGGACATCGCCGAGTGCGAGGGCATCGGTCCCAAGATTGCGGCGAGCGTCAAGCAGTTCCTGGCCGTGCCCGAAAACCTTGCCGTGCTGGAGCGTCTGCGCCAAGCGGGCCTGTCTCTCGAGGTCGACTTGGGCGCCGCTCATGCGCAGGCCGCAGCCGACGCTGGCGTGGCAGGCGAGCTCGCCGACGCACAGCCGCTCGCGGGTCTGACCTTCGTGCTCACCGGCACGCTCGTCAACCGCACGCGCGACGAGGCAGGCGCGGCGCTCAAGGTGCTTGGCGCCAAGGTTTCGGGCAGTGTGTCAAAGAAGACGAGCTACCTGGTCGCTGGCCCCAAAGCGGGCTCCAAGCTCACCAAAGCCGAGCAGCTGGGTGTACCCGTGCTGGACGAGGACGCACTCGAGCAGATCTTGGCTACTGGTGAGGTGCCGGAGGCGTAATGGATATAGAGAATCGCAATTGCTCGCAGGCGGAAGGGCGCACGAAGCACGCCCAAGGGCAGGCAAAAGAGCACCTGATGGCGCGAATTCGCATTGCGGAACGTGAGCGCTTGGCAGGTGCGTCTCGCGATGCTTTTGAGGCGTTGACCGAGCTAGAGACGAGGTTCGGTCTAGCCTAGTGATACGGGCACCGTGATTTGCGTCACGTAGGTTGTGGGATCGTCGCTGATGATGTCGTCGATGGGGGCGATTTCGCGTTGCCCCGCTACGCTGCCAACTTGTCAAAAGCCCCGCGCCGGTTGAGCACGGTAAACGCGACGACACAGATGACCGCCGACAAAATCGACCCGCACGGCGAGGCGATACCCATGGGAAACAACGTATCGGAATAGGCGTTCGACAGCAGCCACGCGCCCGGCACGCGAATGAGAGCCACGGCCAGCACGTTGTGCGCAAAACCGATGTAGCTCTTGCCGTATGCAGCGAAAAAGCCACTAAAGCAAATGTGGATGCCGGCAAAAATCGCGTCGAAAATATAGCTGCGCATATAGCCGGTGCCGGCCGCGACTACCGCGGCGTCCTTGGCAAAAAAGCCAATAAACGCTGGCGCCACCAGCCACATCAGCACCGTGATCAGGCAGCCGTACACCACCGAGATCGTCATGGCGTCCTTGAGTACCTGACGTGCGCGGTCGCCCTTGCCCGCGCCGGCATTTTGCGCCGTGAGCGCGCTGACGGTGGCACCCATGGAACTTGGCACAATGAACAAAAAGCTGATCATCTTTTCGACCAGGCCCACGGCGGCGGCGTCGACGAGCCCTCGGTGGTTGGCGATGACGGTGATAAACATAAACGCCACCTGGATGCAGCCGTCCTGCACGGCCACGGGCACGCCAATCTTAAGAATGCTGCCGAGCACCTCGGGCTGGGGGCGCAGGTCGCTGCGCTTTACGTGGATGTTCGTGCGGCGGCTCTTGAGCCACACGAGCGCGAGGGCAACGCTGGCCGTCTGGGCGGTCACCGTGCCGAGCGCCGCGCCCACGGGGCCGAGCCCCATGTGGCCGATAAACAGAAAGTCGAGCGCGATGTTGATGATGCATGCCACGCCGATCACGTACATGGGCGAGCGCGAATCGCCCAGCCCGCGAAAGATGGCCGAGAGGATGTTGTACGCGGCGATAAAGGGAATGCCCATAAAGCAGATACGCAGGTAGGCGGCGGTACCTTCGACTGCCTCGGCCGGCGTGCCAATGAGTGCCACGATCTGCGGGCACAGTGCAAGCAAGATGGCGGCCAGCACCACCGAGACACCCATAAAGAGCGTGATGGTGTTGCCGATGGCGGTCTCGGCGCGATCGAAGCGGCGCGAACCCACGGCATGGCCGACGATGACCGTCGTTCCCATGGCCAAGCCCACGAGCGTCACGGTAATGATATAGAGCGTCTGCGCGCCATTGCCCACTGCGGTGATGCCGGCGGCGCCGCTAAACTGCCCCATCATGTACAGGTCGGCCATGCCGTAGAGCATCTGCAAAAAGTACGAGAGCATATAGGGCAGGGCAAAGACCGCGATGGTCTTGAGGACATTGCCGCGTGTGAGGTCGTGTTCCATGGGCGGGGCTTTCTGGCTGGGTTTGTTTACGTACCAGTGTAGTGAAAACCCTACAACGATTGTAGAGTCAAGGTTTGTGTTGACAGTGGGGTGAAAAAAGTCACGCCCCGAGCACGATGCTTTGACCCCTCCGTGCCCCTCACCTCGCCTCAAACCATCACAACATTCGACGTTTTTTGCCAAAATCGGGAAAAGCATCGAATGTTGTGATGGTTTTTCTGCCACTCGACCGGGTGGAATCGCTTTCTTGTGCACGAAGGTGTGCGGACCCGTGGGCGGGGGAATAAGGTTGGTTATCCGACTCCATTGGAGGGCTCATGGACCTGCCGATCGTCCTGTCCCATAAGACTGCCTGGCTGTACCACAACGTGGCACGCCCGTCCGAGCCGCTCTCGCGAGCAAGCAGCCTATACGATAAGGACTCGCCTGCTAACGAGGCGGAGCCGACCGCGAGCCTGCTCAAATTGGGACTCGATGCCAAGGGGCTGAGGGCTTCAACGGCAGTTGGGATCGTTGCCGACTATCTGGTTTCACTCGGTATTTCACGAGAAGAGCTCGATCATATCGACACGCTCGTCAACTTCGATTTTGAGCGCTCGACGCCGGCTGGATTTAGGTGCCACGTGTTTGGAGCGCCGTTACCTCCAGGCCATCTTATCGAGGTGGCGGAGGGCCTTCTGGTGGTTGATGAGGCCATGTGCTTTGTCCAAGCGGGTTCGTGGATGAGCGAACCCGAGCAGCTGGAATATGGCTACGAAATCTGTGCCCGATACCATTTGAATCATCTGTCGACGGACGATTATGTCGAGATGGGGCAGAGGTATACCGTTGCCGACTTGATTGCCTATTGCAATGAGAACCGATCTCGTCAGGGGGCTATACGCGCGGCCGCCGTGCTCAAGCGCGTGCACGATGGCGCACGTTCGCCCATGGAGACGGCCACCGCAATCATGGTCGTAGCAAAACGTTCCCAGGGAGGGCTGGGATACGCCAAGATCGAGCTCAACCATCGGGTCGATGTTCCCAACGAGTTCAAGTATCTCGCAAAGGCCGGGTATTTCGAGATCGACGTATATGCGCCTGCGAGCGGTACGGGGATTGAATACAACGGCTCGGACCATCTTGATAAACAGCGCAGCGCGTCGGATGCGGAGCGTATGACCGTGCTGGGTACGCTGGGCTTTAGGATGATCGTCCTCACCGGGACTCAGTTTGCCCACCAGCTGCAATTGCACCGGGCGATGAACGCCATCGCGCTCGCTATGGGTCTCAAGTGCGACCGAAGCGAAGCGTTCCAGAAACGGCAGAACGATCTGCGAGAATTCGTGATTCGGCACTGGGACGGCGGCCTTTAGGGGCGTTCCGGCCTTTCTACGGGGCGCCATGGGCAGGCAAACCATCACAACATTCGACGTTTATTGCCAAAATCGGGAAAAGCATCGAATGTTGTGATGGTCTGTGTTGAGGATGGGCTTGGAAAGTCCGTTTTGCTCGAAGCGACCTGTCCTGTCGTACGGGTGTCGGCATGATTCTCTCGTGGGGTATTATGTTTTCCGAAGAATAAAACGCCGCGTGAGGGGAGGGCTGCGTGGACGGGCGCGTGCAACATGACGGCTTTGGCCGCGATATCAACTACCTGCGCATTGCCGTTACCGACAAGTGCAATTTCCGCTGCATTTACTGCATGCCGGCCGATGGCGTGGTGCCCCGTGCGCACGACGAGCTGCTCAGTGCCGAGGAAATCGCCCGCTTTGTGCGCCTGGTGGCGGGAGGGGGCATTCGCCACGTGCGCCTGACGGGTGGCGAGCCGCTGGTCAGCCGGCGCATCATCCCGCTCATTCGCGATATCCGCGCGATCCCGCAGATCGAGGACATCTCGCTTACCACCAACGGCGCCCTGCTGCCCAAGCTGGCGCCGCAGCTCAAAGATGCCGGGCTTGACCGCGTCAACATCTCGCTCGACACGCTCGACCCCGATCTGTTTGGAAAGATCACGCGCCTGGGCCGGCTCGAGCAGACCATGGCTGGCATCGACGCGGCGCTGGCTTGGGGCTTTGAGCCCGTTAAGGTCAACTGCGTTGTGGTGCGCCGACTCAACCAGGATGTGGCGGCCCTCGCGCGGCTCACGCTCGACCGCCCCATCCACCTGCGCTTTATCGAATACATGCCCATCGGCGACGAACACACAAGTTCGCATTGCGCCGTGGACCCTCACGCACCTACGCTCAATCCCGATCTGTGGGATGCGAGCGACACCGTGCCGAGCGACGAGCTGCGAGCGCGCATCAATGCCGGGGCCGCCGCGGCGGGTCTGGGCGAGCTCGAGCCGCTCGACATCAACGACGCTCCTGCCGGCGCGGGCCCTGCGCGCTACTGGCACTTTCCGGGCGCGGCGGGAACGGTTGGTTTCATCAGCGCCATGTCCAACCATTTTTGCGCGAACTGCAACCGTCTGCGCCTGACGGCCGATGGCAACGTGCGTCCGTGCCTGTTCAGCGATGCCGAGTATTCGGTGCGCGACGCCCTGCGCCGTGGTGATGATATGCAGGTGCTTTCGATTTGGCGCGATGCCGTGGCCCACAAACCGCAGGAACACGCGATAATTGAGGGCACGCAACGATTTATGTCCCAAATCGGAGGATGATCATATGGCCAAGAGCAGGTACGCCGATGCCACCAAGGCCGCTCGCAGGGCCGCGATGTCTGCCCACAAAGACGCGGCCGCGGCAAGCGATGCCGACACGTCCGTGCAGCCGTCTGTCAGCGCTGTCGTCGAGCCCGCCCGTGACGCCCGTCGCGATGAGCTGACGCATGTGGACGCCAAGGGTGAGGTGCGCATGGTCGACGTGTCCGACAAGGCCGAGACGCATCGCATCGCCATTGCTGAGGGCACCATCCTCATGCACCCCGAGACGCAGGCCATGGTGCTGCAGGACCGCGCCAAAAAGGGCGACGTGCTTGCCTGCGCGCGCGTGGCGGGCATTATGGCCATCAAACGCACGAGCGACATCATCCCCATGTGCCATCCGTTGCTCATTACCAAGAGTAAGTGCGACATTGCGCCCATTGCTTCGGCGGGGACGCCGGCCGAGGACGTGCCCGAGGGCTGGGCGCCGGCGCGCGCGGACGGGCAGGTTGGCTTTTACGTTCTGGTTACGGCGGGCGTGACGGGCAAGACGGGTATCGAGATGGAGGCTCTGACCGGCGCGAGTGCCGCGTGTCTGACCATCTATGACATGTGCAAGGCAGTTGATCGCGGCATGGAGATCGTCGACGTGCGCCTGCTGCACAAGGAGGGCGGCCGCTCGGGCGTGTGGGATCGCGCAGAGCGTCAGGCCGCTGCTGCTGAGGCCGTGGGAGCCGCAGGCGACGCACCCGCGAGCGCACCCGTCGCCGTCGCGCCCGCAGCTCCCACTCCGGCCGTCCCCGCGATCGCGTTTATCGGCTACCAAAACTCGGGCAAGACCACGCTCGTCGAGAAGGTTATCGCCGAGCTTACTCGCCGCGGCCTGCGCGTGGGTTCGCTCAAGCATCACGGGCACCACGGCTTTGATATCGATGTGCCCGCTAAGGACACCTGGCGCCATCACCAGGCTGGATCCAAGCATGTGGGCCTCATCTGCGCCACGCGCTGGGCGGAGTACGCCGACACGCGCGAGGAGGACGAGATGCCCGCGCGCGAGTTGCTGTCACGCTACAACGATGTCGACGTGGTGATCATCGAGGGTTACAAGACCGAGGGCTTCGACAACATCGTGGTCGCGCGCTCCGGTGTCGACCGTCTGCGCGGCAAGAGCTCGCTCGACCTGGTCGACGGTCACACGCTGGCCCTTGCCTGCAACGAGGCCCTGGCGCGTCAGGCCTTCGACGCCGGCTTTGCGACCCGAGCCATCAACATCAACGACGCCCGAGCCATCTGCGACCTCATCCAAGACCATCTGGCCTAAAACCTGCCAAATAGGGACAGGTTTATTTTGGCAGGTTTTAGCTGGGCAAACGTCATTTCCACCACAAAGGGGCCAGGCACCTTTGTGGTGGTTTTTGCTTTGGTACATGTGTGGGACATGTCTTACAATCTACCAAGTAGTTCATGACGGGCGAAAAACGGAGAGAAGGGGCTTGATGCGTCCTTAATGTTTCATGCGGATAGATTGATTTGACAGACGGTGGCGAATGCCTGCCGTCCGCATTCGTATGAAACAAGGAGTCTCCATGCTCGCCTCTCTTTTCTCAAAGCCTCAACCATCGCTATCCGTTCAGGCCAAGCGCCTGGTGGCGATGCGCTTTCTCATCTACACCGGGTTTCAGACCAGCTATTTTATCGGTGTCATCGGAACGCTCACCTATGCAGACGATGCCTCGGTCGTGGCGACATCGCTGGCCGTCCTGTTTATGAATGTATTTGTGATCCTGGGATCCTTTGCGGGTGGCGCGGCGCTTGACGCTTGGGGTCCGTGCCGGCATTTCCGGGCGAGTATCGTCGGCACGTTGGCAACCGGCGCGTCAATCCTCGCCTTTGGCAGCGCGACCGGCATCGTCCTGCTCGGCGCGGTGCTCCTGGGCTTTGTGATGGGGTTCGCCCAGTCCATCGCCACATCCTATCCGGCCTACCTCACCGACGATTCTGTCGAGCTCAAAGACATCAACTCCGCCATCGCCATGTTTTCAAACGTGAGTATCATCGTTGGCCCCACGCTGGGCGGCTTTGTCGCGGCGGCTGCGTCGTCGCGCGCGGTGTTCGTGCTTATGATGCTCTTTACAGTGCTGGCGCTCGTCGCCGGTTGGGGCTTTAGGCCGCAGACCAGCCATGTCGCCGGGCATGCGGATGCCGATTCGGCAGAGGAAGGGGAGTGTGCGGGACAAAGCCCCAACCCCGGCACATCCACCCGTGCCACCTTCATGACCAGCATCAAGACGGTCTTCACCAACAGCGTCCTCGCCCTGCTGTTCTTCATTATCTTTCTTTCGAACTTTGGCTATGGCGCCTTCGATCCGCTGGAGTCGTTTTTCTACCGCGATGTCCTGCACGTCGGTGTTGAGTGGATGGGCTGGCTCTCGTCGGCCAGCGGTGTGGGCGCGGTGCTAGGCGCCGTGGTCGCGCTCCGCTTGCCGCCGCGCTTCGTCAGCCTCAAAACGCTGCTCGTGGCGCTTATGTCCGTGGGCCTGGGAAGCCTGCTCTACGTGGGAACGCCGTACGTGGGCGTAGCCCTTGTCGGCCAGATTGCCCTGGGCGTGGCCTGGGGCGTCGTCAACCCGCTTCACAACACGATCGTGCAAACGACGGCTCCGCTCGAGCAGCTCGGCCGCGTGAACTCGGTCATGGGCTTTGGCAACATGTTCGCCGGCGTGGCGCCGCTGGCGATTGCCCCGTGGCTGGCGGCAACGTTTGGCGTTCAGCAGACGCTCGTTGGTGCGGGCATGGTCGTGACGGCGGTTCCCGCGGCGCTGCTGCTGTTTGGACGCCGGCATTTGGATCGTGCCGCAAAGCAGTAAAAACCATCACAACATTCAGCAAAAATCGCGATTTAGCCGAATAACGTCGAATGTTGTGATGGTTTGCGCCCCGGCCATGCCATCCTGCGGGTCCGGCCACCACAAAGGGGACAGGCGCCTTTGTGGTGGGTTTTGCTTTGATAGGCCGCGCCTGCGCCTTGGTATACCATGTACACCATTTCCGACCACATTCAGCACCGCCGCACAACCCAGAAAGGCCCCCATGGACGCCACCTTCAGCCACATTAAAGCCGTACTCTGCGATATCGACGGCACGCTGCTCACGAGCCGGCACACGGTGTCCCCGCGCACCGTGGCGGCGATTCGCGCCCTGCGCGAGCGCGGCGTGCTCTTTGGCCTGTGCACCGGGCGCGACGCCCAGGCGACCGAGGCCATGTTTGGGCTCTGGGGTATCGAAGGCCTGGTAGACGTGCTGGTGGGCTGCGGCGGTGCCGAAGTCATCGATCGTGCGCACGGCATCAACGAGCTGAGCTATCCGCTGCCGGGCGAGACCATTGCGCACATCTGCGAGCACATGGCAGACCTGCCGGCAACGCCCGTTTGCCCTCGGGACGGCGTGCTCTATGTGCCCGAGAGCAATGCATGCGTCGAGCACCTGTCGCGTGTCGACGGCGTGCCCTACAAGGTGGTCGACTTTGCCGAGTTTTTGCGCGAGCCGCAGACCAAGGTGATGTTTACCATGGCGCCCGAGGTGATGCCGCAGGTCATCGAACGGGCGTCGTCGCTCGCCGACGACACCGTTAAGGCGGCGGCTCTGCAAACCACGCAGCGGCTCTACGAGTTCATGGATCCGCGCGTGTCCAAGACGCGCGGCCTTGTGCGCGTGGCGGAGCTCAACGGCATGGAGCTCCAGAACATCTGTGTGTTTGGCGATGCCGATAACGACACCTGCATGGTGACCGACGCCGGCGTGGGTGTGGCCATGGCAAACGGCAGCGATGCCACCCGCTCCGCCGCCGATTTTGTAACCGCCAGCAACGACGAAGACGGCATCGCGATCTTTATCGAGGAACATCTGCTGTAGCGCCGGGGGAGAACCATCACAAAGGGGACAGGCGCCTTTGCGGTGGCCTCAGGCGATTTGGGCGAATTGATGCCTGCAATCTGCGCGCAAATACCAATATGGTTGTCTGAACATTACGCTTCTAACTACCGATGAGTTAAAGATATTCTCATCAGTTTGGTAGGGTATTTCTCCCGTTAAATGACCTACAGCTCATGGTCAATTTTCGACTGTTTACAGGATGTTTACTCTTGAGCAAAATGTTATGCAAATAAATCTAATGCCATTAAAAAATGATGGGCAACTAAATTACCAGTAGAAACAAAAAATAGATAACGAATAAACGAAGGTAAATCTGAGCAATTGTCAAGAGAATTGACAATTCGCTACAAAACTATCGGTTTATTTGCCCAGATGTTCAAACAATCGTTAGAATAGTCATTACTAAGCGTGCGCAATTACAGATTGCGCAGATACGTTTGATAGTGAAAGAGCAAGATCGCGGTCTCTTGGGGAGGAGACATCGATGAAAGCAAATTCAGACAAATCTAAGCAGAGTAATAAAGCGACGCGCCGTGTGCTGGCAGGCGTTTTGTGCGGAGCCTCCGTGTTGAGCCTGGTACTGTCGCTCGTCATGCCTCCAATCTCGCAGGCCATTGCCAACGATGCCCAGACGGTTTCTGCCGAGGAAACCGTAACGGCGGGTGGTTCCTCAACTGAGTCTACTGATGTAGGAAACACCAACAACGGTGATACCGAAAACCAGAATAGCGACGATGCCGAGAATGGCGCGAGCGAAGACGCCGCTGCCGCAGGCCTGCCGTCCGACGACACGAAGGTCGAGGGTGACACGCAGCCTTCCGACGCACAGCCCGCGGATGATGATAATAACGATGAAAACGCTATCGCTCCCGTCAGTGCCGATGGCTATACCGAGGTAAGCGGCGATATTGCTGGGGTGTTTACCAATGGCGGCAAGTTCCGACTGACGGATTATGCCTATTCGGATAAGCAGATCACTATCAGCAAAGACACCACCATCGATCTTAACGGCAACATGCTCTGTAACCGTTCTGGCGGCTTAGACTCCTTCTTTGTGGTCGAAAACGGAGCCACGCTCACTATCGAGGATTTAGGCCAAACAACAATAGATGCACCAAGTTCGGTCGATACGGCCAATACGCCGGCGGGTCAGCTTGCGAGTATGGAGTGGGAAAAGGGAAGCAGCTCTAATAACGGCACTCCTAAGAGTCTTACTTACTATGAGACTAAGAGCACGCCCAAGACAGATGGACTTGGCACCACCGAGACTACGTACAGGCATTTCGTTACGGGCTTTGGCGCTATCGATGCAGCATCGGACAGCGGTTCCGTAAAGTATGTGGTCAACGTTGAAGCGGGCGGCATACTCAATCTCAAGGGCGGCATGATTACCACGGCTGCCAATCTGGGCAACAACGGTCATGTGATTTATTCCGAGGGTACAGTCAAAATCGAGGGCGGTTACGTCACCAACGGCAACGGCGGTGGCTGGGGCGGTGGCCTGTGCATAGCAGGCACGAATCCCAAACTCGAAATGACAGGCGGTGTGGTCGCGGGAAACAAGGCGGCTGCTGGCGGCGGCATCTTTGCTGACTTTACAGCCACCCTGAACCTTGCGGGCGGAATTATCTCTGGCAACGCTACGTATGGAAATCCCATCAACAATGGTGAAGACACCGGCGACGGTGGCTACGGTGGCGGTGTTTATACCAAGGGTGCAAACGTTACCATTAGCGGTTCTGCCTGTATAACTAACAACCGAGTCAACGATCGCATCACTTGGGATAAACTTTACAACAATGGCCTGCTCGGTGGCGGCGGCATTGCATGCACACATGGTGGCAAGCTCAGTATAGCGGACGGCTTGATTACGGCTAACTATTCCCATGAGGCTGGCGGTGGCGTCTACGCAGGTTTCTACAGTAAGAATAACGGCAAGAACATTAGCTTTGAAATGACTGGCGGCACGATTGCCGGTAACGAATCCGATAACGCCGAGGGCGGCGGTCTGCGTGTCGCAGGCGGCGAAGGTGGCGACAATGTTGGCACGACTGCAACAATTAACGCTGGCGAATCTGGCAAGATTTACATTACGAACAACAAGACGATGACGGGTAGCACCCCGAATCGTGGTGGCGACTGGGGCGGCGGTGGTGTCTTTATCCAGAAGGGCGGCAAGCTCAATATCGTAAAGACGCTGATCACTCAAAATGATGCCGGCGGCTGGGGTGGTGGCATCGGTGCCTGCCCCACGGGAGAGACGATTGTCTCGCACTCAAATGGTGCCGCAATCTACAACAATACGGATCATGGTTATGATGATCACATGTCTGCCGGAGGTAATGGCAAGAACGAGGACAGCGATTCTAAGTACATTACCTCAACCTTCAAAGAAGCCGGTCACCAGGATTTTTTCCTGGTGCGTAAGAATGACAGCAATAAGACGGTTGCAGTTGTGCTCGGCAAGATGCTCGGCGGCGGCTCAGCTGGCTGGCAGGGCACTTGCGATAATGCGAAGATAACCATCGATGCCAACGGCGGTGCCGAGGCCAAGTACATGTTCGGTTTGGAGGCCCATCCGACTGATGATGCCATAGCAAATGCGCAATTGGCAGCTACGACCATCATCAGCGGCAACTACTCGTACACCCATGGCGGCGGCATTATGACCAACGGCGACCTCACCGTCGGCGAAGTCAATGATCTGAGCGTTTATCCGAGCATGAAGCTCAATGCCACTAAGGTGCTTGTAGATGCAGACGGAAAGTCGCAAGAGCTTGAGGGACACGGGTACAAGTTTAAGCTGCTCCGCAAGGATGGTGCCACTGAGCCTTCTTGGAAAGAGGACGGCACATTAGATATGGGCAATTGCAGTGTTGCGGGCGAGGCGTCTGTTGACCAAACAAGCGGCGAAATCACCTTCGACTCTGGCAAGGACTATTCTTCGGGACAATACGTTTTCTATCTAGTTGAGGAACCCATCAGCGGCGAAAACGAATTAGACACCAAATTCGATAAGACCATTTACAAGATCGTGGCAACAGTTGATAGCAATCCATACAATATCGACCATCTCATGTCGATTCCAATTAAGTATTACAAGGTAAAAGAAGTAACAGTTTATAAAAAGAACGAGGATGGTAGCAACTTCGTAGCACTTGCCTCCGGAAGCTATTCCGTTAACACTTCGGATGACACGAAGACTACGGTTGTTATCGGTGGCGAGAATAACCCGACCTTTATCAACAAAATTGAGCCCTATGCCTCTGTCGGCTCCTGGACGCCAGCGGCGACTAAGGTCGTTGAGGGTGGCGAGATGAAGGAGTTCACGCTTGAGTTTGCGGATAACGAAGGGTTCGAGAACGCTGAGAGGGTTACGACTAAGGCCAACGGCAAAAAGTCCCAGAAGCTTGATTTCCCAAATATTGAGTATGACCTTGCCAGCTTGAAGCAGGGAGATTCTGATGATTCGGGTCGTGGCGCTAAAAAAGACTTCAAGTACTACGTGCGCGAGAGTACAGAGTTTTCGCTGTTCTCGCACTATACGTACGACAAGTCGGTCTATCGATTTGATGTCACGATGAAGGACAAGGAGAACGGTTCAATCGAGGCCGAGAAAGTGACCTTTACCAAAATCAAGGACGCTGACGGTATTGATATCGATCCCAACAAGCAGGTTCCCGTCGCCTTCGACGTCAGCAAGCCCGAGTCCACCCCCACCTTCACCAACACCTACTCCACCACATTGCCCCTTTCTGGTATGTCGGGCGTCACTCTGACGTACCTTGCCGGCGCGGCGG
>CALLFD010000367.1 GCA_937997605.1 uncultured Collinsella sp.
TGCTCGGCGCGGCGCTTAAGCGACTCGGAATGGATGCGTGATGTGGGAAGCCGATGACTCTCAGGACCTGTGGGCGACGCCCGGCAACTCGCCGGCGGCATCCATGGCGCACGGTGAGCGCATGGTGGGCTCGGAGCTGACGCCCGAAGACCTCGATGTCGACCGTACCCTGCGTCCCCAGCGCCTGGACGACTACTGCGGTCAGGAGCATATCAAGCAGAGCCTTCGCGTGCTGATCGAGGCGGCGCAGAGCCGTGGCGAAACGCTCGACCACGTGATCTTCTCGGGCCCTCCGGGATTGGGTAAGACCACGCTGGCTACGGTTATCGCCAACGAGCTGGGCGCTCAGATCAAGACGACGAGCGGCCCGGCCATCGCGCGTACCGGCGACCTGGCGGCTATCCTTACCAACTTGCAGCCAGGTGACGTGCTGTTTATTGACGAGATCCACCGCCTTAACCGGTCGGTCGAGGAAGTCCTGTATCCCGCTATGGAGGACTTTGCGCTCGATATCGTGATCGGTAAAGGCCCGGCCGCTCGCTCGATTCGCCTGGATATCCCCAAGTTTACGCTGGTGGCGGCAACGACCCGCTCGGGTATGCTGACCGGCCCGCTGCGCGATCGCTTTGGCATTTCGTATCGCCTGGATTACTACACCGTTGAGGAGCTCGCCCAGATCGTGACGCGCTCGGCGACCATCCTGGGCGTGACGATCGACCATCCGAGCGCGCTCGAGATTGGCTCGCGCTCGCGTGGTACGCCGCGCCTCGCCAACCGTCTGCTCAAACGCGTGCGCGACTATGCGCAGGTGCGCGGCAACGGTCCCATCGAGCTCGATATCTGCCGTCAGGCACTCGAGTTCTTCGAGATTGATGAGCTTGGTCTGGACTGGATGGACATTCGCATCTTGGAGACGCTTGCCAAGACGTTCTCCGGTCGTGCCGTGGGCCTGACGACCCTTGCCAGCGCGGTTGGCGAGGACCCTGGTACGCTCGAGGATGTCTACGAACCCTACCTGCTGCAGTGCGGCTTGATGATTCGCACACCCCAGGGCCGTCAGGCAACCTTGCGCACCTTTGAACACTTGGGCATCGAGCCAGCCGTTTAGAGGCGGGTTTGTTTTGGCTGGTCTGTAGGCTATCGCTGAGCATTGGATAAACATATCGCCATTCAACGGTTACGGGTGTTTTACTATTGCGCGCCCGTGCTATGCTGAATTGGTCTTTTTCTCATCCGGTAACGAAAGGACCGCCCATGCCTACTGACATCGAAATCGCACGTTCCGTCACGCCGCTGCCCATTACCGAGGTGGCTAAGAACGCCGGCGTCGACGTAAAGCACCTGATTCCGTACGGCTTCGACAAGGCTAAGGTTGACTATTCACTGCTCAACGAGCCGACCGATCACCAGGCCAAGCTCGTCCTCGTGACCGCCATCAACCCCACGCCCGCCGGCGAGGGCAAGACCACCACGACCATCGGTCTGGCCGATGGTTTGCGCCGTCGCGGCGTCAAGAGCGCTGTGGCCCTGCGTGAGCCTTCGCTCGGCCCCGTCTTTGGCGTAAAGGGCGGCGCCGCCGGCGGCGGTTGGGCTCAGGTCATCCCCATGGAGGATATCAACCTGCACTTTACCGGCGACTTCCATGCTATTGGTGCCGCCAATAACCTGCTGGCCGCCATGCTCGACAACCATATTCAGCAAGGCAACCAGCTCGGTATCGACGTCAAGCGCATCACCTGGAAGCGCGTCGTCGACATGAACGACCGCCAGCTGCGCCACGTTATCGACGGCATTGGCGGCAAGGCTCAGGGCGTGCCGCGCGAGGACGGCTTCGATATCACCGTTGCCTCCGAGGTCATGGCGATCCTGTGCCTGTCCACGAGTATCAATGACCTCAAGGAGCGCCTGGGCGAGATCGTCGTCGGCTACAGCTTTGCCGGCGAGCCCGTCCGCGCCCGCGACCTCAAGGCTCAGGGCGCCATGGCTGCGCTGCTTAAGGATGCGCTCAAGCCCAACCTGGTGCAGACGCTTGAGGGTACGCCCGCGTTTGTCCACGGCGGCCCCTTCGCTAACATCGCCCACGGCTGCAACTCCATCATGGCTACGCGCATGGCTATGCGCTTTGGCGATGTCGCCATTACCGAGGCCGGTTTCGGCGCCGATTTGGGTGCCGAGAAGTTCCTCGACATCAAGTGCCGCATGACGGGCGTCCGCCCCAGCGCCGTCGTGATTGTCGCCACCGCCCGTGCGCTTAAGTACAACGGCGGCGTTGCCAAGGCCGACCTTAACGACGAGAACCTCGATGCCCTCAAGGCCGGCATGCCCAACTTGCTGCGCCACGTCGACAATATCCAGAGCGTCTATGGTCTTCCCTGCGTGGTCGCCATCAACCGCTTCCCGACGGACACCGAGGCCGAACTCGAGCTCATCGAGTCCGAGTGCCAGAAGCTCGGCGTCAACGTTAAGCTTTCCGAGGTCTGGGCCAAGGGCGGCGAGGGCGCGCTCGAGCTGGCCGATGAGGTCATGCGCCTGATTGAGCAGCCGAGCGAGCTCAAGTTTGCCTACGAGGACGGTGCCGATGTGGCCGACGCCCTCGAGGCCGTCGCCACCAAGGTTTACCGCGCCGATGGTGTTGACTTTACGCCGGCTGCCAAGCGCCAGCTCGCCGAGCTGCGCGAGAACGGCTTTGGCAACCTGCCGGTATGCGTCGCCAAGACGCAGTACAGCTTTAGCGACAACGCCAAGGCGCTGGGCGCTCCCGAGGGCTTCCGCATCACCGTGCGCGAGCTCAAGGTTTCCGCCGGTGCCCACTTTGTGGTCGCGCTGACCGGCAGCGTTCTGACCATGCCGGGCCTGCCCAAGGTCCCCGCGGCCGAGAACATCGACGTCGATAACGACGGCAACATCACCGGCCTGTTCTAAGCCTGCTGCTCATAGCCGCTTGTCCGCCCCGTCGCGCCTACCAAGGCCCGGCGGGGCTTTTTGATCCTTAGGCCCGCGCATGTCTTGTAGATACCGACGGCCTTTGCCCATCATAGGCTTTTGCGCGGGTAGAATGCATGGATAACTTGATGCTTACAGGCGACGGAAAGGAAACGTTGCATGGACCAGGACAAGACGACCGTGATGGGCGGATATGGTTCCGCGCAGGCTGACGATAGCGCCGATGCGACCCGCGTTGTTCCCAACCCCGGTTATACCGACCCCGCCGCGACGCAGCCTTCTGCCGAACCCACACGGGTTATGGGCTATGGCGATACACCGCGGGATCCGTTTGATTATGCACCGCAGGACCCGTATGGTAATGCGGCGCCGGACCCGTATGGCAATGCGGCGACAGATGCTTATAACAACCTGCCGCAAAATCCTATTCCGCAGCCTCAGCAGACGACGTATATGCCGCGCACGGCACAGGCCCAGCCTCGATATGAGTCGCGCGATCCGTATGCGCGCCAGCCCTATCGCGAGTACCCCAAGTCGATTCCGCAATATGGTGAGGACGAGGAAGAGGCGCCGTCGCGTTCGTCGAGTGTGATCAAGAAGATCCTCATTGTGCTGGCGATCTTCTTTGCCCTCTCGATTGTGTTCGCCATCGTGTCGGGCATGCTCAACAAGCGAGGGAGTTCAACGGCCGATACCACTGCCGAACAAACCGAGTCCGCCTCGTCTAGCACCGTCGATCTGAGCGATATCCCGGGGCAGTACTGGTCCAACGCCAAGAAGCTCCTCAAGTCGCGCGGCGCCGATCTTTCGAATGCTGTGATTCTGACTGACGACGGCTCGACGCCTGTTGTCGACGCCAACTGGGTTGTTACTTCTGCCTACTATAACGACAACGGTAACCTCGAAATTCAACTCACGCACAAGAACAGCTCGGGCAATTCGTCCGACGGCCAAAGCGGTACCGACAATTCGAGCTCCAACACGCTGGAGGACCTGAGCAATAAGGCGCAGGAGCTGGGAGACAAGGCGCAAGAGCTGGGCGATACGGCTCAGAACCTCGGCGATACTGCTCAGAATCTGGGCGATATGGCTACCAATGCCTGGGACGCGCTGCAAAACGGCATTTCGGGCGCACAGGGAAATTAGCGGCCGAGCGGCTAGGGCCTTAGCGGTGCAAACAAAAACGGGATGCAGAATCGCGTGACCGGGCGCGTAGGCGCGTTGGTCGGCGGTCCTGCGTCCCGTTTTGCTGTCGATTACAGCTGCTCTGCCGGGCGCTCGGGCGAGCTAAAGCCGGAGTCAAACGTGACGACGCATGATGCATCGGGCCTGCGCTCGTGCACGATGCGCGTGACGAGCTCCAGCAGCTCCTCGTCGGATATGTCAAAGCCGTCGGGACGCACCAGGTCAAA
>CALLFD010000368.1 GCA_937997605.1 uncultured Collinsella sp.
CCTGTGAGCTGCAGCGTCAGGACATCGGGCGGATTCGCTCATGGAACCCCGCAAGAGGCAGCGGCGAGGCGATCGTCGATTATTACGACCAGACGCTCTCCGTCGGTATTGATGCCGCCATCGGCCTTGGCACCACCGAACTGCGCAAAAAGACCGGCTTGACGGGCGCTCCACTCTACACCCTCTCGGGACTTGAGCAGTTTGGCCTACGCTATCGCAACTACCCCATGACAGCCAGCTTTGACGGCGCGCCCGCCGAGCGCGTGAGGGCGATCATCATGGCGATTCAGTTGGGCCCCACGTATGGCTCGGGCTATCGCATCTGCCCCGATGCCGACCCCTGCGACGGCATGCTCGACATCTGCTACGCCTGCGGCCCCGCCCCTCGCGCGGTAGCCCTGCCCATGTTCCTTTCGGCCAAGGACGGCCACCATACCAAGTTGCCGCCGGTTCGCATGCGCCGCTGCCGCCATGCCGAGCTCACTTTTGAGGAGCCCGACTACCCCATCCAAGCCGACGGCGAGCCCGTTGTCGCCTCGCGCATCGAGGTCGACGTCCTTCCCGCCGCTCTCGAAGTCTGGCACCCAACCCGCTAAACCAGCCTAAGTTGCGGTGAAATAGGGACTGTTTATGCAGCAAGTGCCGCAAAACAATCCCTATTTCACCGCAACTTATGGGGAGGCTATTCGTCGCTGCCCGGCTTGCGACGGTTGGCCTTTTTAATGGCGTTGAAGTGCTTGTCATTGAGCCTACGCTGGCGCGATCGCTGTGGCACTTTGGTCTTTACGCGTCGGCGCGGCGGACGGCCACGACGCTCAAGCTCTGTCCTCAGCTTACGCAGACAGCAGCTGCGATTCTGAAACTGACTGCGGCTCTCGCGCGCCGTCACGGTAATCCCCGTGGGTCCATGCTTCATGCGCACCGCTGAATCCGTCGTGTTCACGCCCTGCCCGCCCGGACCTGTCGCGCGAAACCAAAAAAGCACTTGACAAAACGCTTCATGGGGAACTGCAAAAGACATAGAGCCT
>CALLFD010000369.1 GCA_937997605.1 uncultured Collinsella sp.
CACGGTGCTTATTTCCCGGTGATCACTCGGACCACTTCTTAGTGAACATCAACAACATATCGTTAACAAATGCTAACCAAGAATAAGATACGCCGTCGGGGGGGGGCATTATCAAATGCAAATGAGATTCTGGCCTTTTCGGAAATTTCAGAAATACATAAAAATGGAGTGCCGCTGCGCTACTATTTGCCAATCATGCTTTTCGTTGCTGTGCTGCCGCCGCTCGATTTGATCGAAGAGTGCGATATTGGAAGAGGACAACGTTCGTTTACTTGGCGATAGTTGCTGGTTTAATTACATGCTCTGCTGCTTGAGTTCCTTTTGGCACCGGGGCCATCTCTTCTTGCCTGTCAATTACGGTAGTCGACTCTTTCGCAGGGAACAAAGCTTCCAGCATTGAGATTATCTGGGAAAACGACCAGTAAACTTGGCCTTCAGCTTCAAATTGCGCACAATTCTATTTATCATCTATTTAACATCTCGTTATCAAATAAGAGTGAGGGCGGGCTGGGAACGCTCGTGACGCTCTATTGCGACTGCCCATATACTCGAATGAAAAAAGCGAACGAAAAAATGCTGTGTACTGGCATGCTTGTCTTTTGTACGCCCAAGGCGAGTCGATGAGCAATCAGTCACTGCGAGAGCGTTTTGGACTTTCCGATGAAAAGAAAAACACGGTGGCGATGTCTCGTCTAATCAGAGGGTGCCTGGAAGAGGCATTGATAAAGGAAGAGGACGAGGATGCGGGCGCCAAATATCGAAGGTATATTCCGTATTGGGCCTAAAGGGCAGAAGTGGGAAAATGAGACAGCTTTTGTTTGTTAATGACGAAGCGCTGTTGTGACTTAACTATCGAAAAAGCTGGGGGGCTTATGGAATCATATGAGCCCCCTCAGCTTTTATTGCCTCTTTGATTTTGAACTCTGGATAACGTGACGGGTGTCATTTCCATCCCAAGAAATCCGATAGGGCTCCGCCCGTGTGTAGGCGGGGCCCTTTTGCGTGGTCTTTCATGTTTGCTATACTGCTAGCACGTAGAAAGGAGCCGCTATGGGAACGGCAATGGTGCAGCTCAACACACGAATCGATCCTATGCTCAAGGCTGGTGGCGATGCGGTCCTGACTCGCAATGGATTGGGGCCGAGTGATGCCATTCGCGCGCTTTGGGCCTATCTTGTCGAGCATCAAGCGTTGCCGGGATTTATGCTGGCGGATAAGCGTGAGATGCCCCGCGCGAAGAGCCTTGCCGAGCAGGGGTGTGGCCTGGCTTTTTCCTCGTTGGGGCTAAGTGCTTCGGATTTTGCGCCAGGTGGATCATCTGTGGAAGACTGGGATGCCGTACGAGATGATATGTATGACGCGATGATTGCCGACATCGAGGCGAATTGCCGATGATTGAGGCAAAGCATCTCTTGGTAGATACGAACGTTTGGCTCGATTATTA
>CALLFD010000370.1 GCA_937997605.1 uncultured Collinsella sp.
ACAGTGTCCTTTCTTCGAAATACTTGGGTGAAAAGGAGCTCAAGGTTCTTTCGTGCCCAGCGGGTCATCAATCTGTGGGTGCTATGACCGTTCGTGAGTTACTGGGCGGCAGGTTAGCTGTTCCCATTAATTTGTCGCCCTGTCTCAATGCGATCAATCAATGCCCCGAAGCTCAGCTGGTTAATTTCCGCTTCCGCGACGTCGAATACGGAAACAGAGCGCAGGCTGAGTTTCTTCAAGCCGGGGGATTGATATTGGGTTTTTCTGGCTCTTCTCTCGCATCAGATGGGTCGGAAGTGAGCGAGTACTCTATTGAAGGTTCGCATGACGTAGCCTTGCCCATCTACTTTTGCTATCGACAAAATGCCTGGACCGATCGACACCAGACGGTATTTCTTCACCTATTGCGTCATCTTGCTTCGTGAGGCCATTTGGCCTCGTGTCGTCAAGTGAATGTTGACGCCTTGTAACACATGACTGACGGCTTTGCCCTCATGCTTTTCCAAGATTCCGATTTAGATTGTTGACTCTTGGAGGGCGGAGCATGAAAAACCGTACGGTTTTGCTTTATATGACGTTTGTTTTTCTGTCGAACTTCAGCACCATTTTGTATTTTCTGACGGTTTACCTTGAATTCGTCGGATTCTCGATGGTGGCGATTTCTAGCATGATGATTGCATATCAAGTGAGCAAGTTCATCCTTGAAGTTCCCACTGGCTATATTGCCGATAGGTTTGGACGAAAGACAAGTGGTCTCGTTGGCGTCGTGGGGATGCTTGGATACTACGCCGCCCTGCTTCTCGTCCGTTCTCCTCTGCTTTTAATCGGCGCGTTTGCTCTCAAAGGTTTTGCCGCTGCATGTATGAGCGGGTCCATGGAAGCGATTTACATTGACAGCGTCTCTCTGGACCAGCTCGTAAGGCTTAATGTCGTTGAGCGATTTGTTTTCTATGCCTCTTATGCCCTCTCCGCTTGTGTGGGCGGTTTCATTTCGTCCGCTGGCGCGTATCTCATTGGTCTTTTGGCAGATATCATCGCAATGGTGTTGACGTTGGTTGTCGTTGTCTGCATTCCTGAGATGCGAAGAGGGGACACTACAGCGACACCTAAGCGTGGAATTAGCCCGAAGATGATCGGTGCCGCTATTGCGCGTAACGGCATTCTTCGTTCAGCGTTCATCATGGACTGCTCTCAGGCATTTGCTTTTGTCGCCCTGGAAGACTTTTTCTCACTGTTGCTTGCGGGTCGCGGAATGAATGCCGTCGCTTCGGGTGTGATCATTGCGGTCCAGCTTCTTGCCTCGGCCTCCATGGGGCTTATTGTGCCCAGTGTGATTGCTCATGTCGACAAGGGCCGTTTTGCGCGTATTTGCGGCATCGTGCGCCTTTCCCTGGCTGCTCTGTTTTTGATTCCCTTTACTCCGGTCTATTTGCTGCCCGTGTTCTATGTACTGCAGACGGTCGCTTACTCGTTATTTGCGCCAATTAAATACTCAATTTTTCAAAATGCTGTCGATTCTTCGATGCGCTGTTCACTAATTTCGGTCCAAAGCCAGATGGTGGCGGTGGGCGCTATCCTTTTCTATCTGTTCAATGCTGCGTTGAGCAGCATCGCGGGCATTCGAGTCATATTGCTTGTAGCGCTCGGGATATCTTCTTTGGTGTATATCCCCGCGCTCTTTCGTCTTACAAGTCAAAGGCCATGAGTATTTGGGCACCGATAACTTATATATCA
>CALLFD010000371.1 GCA_937997605.1 uncultured Collinsella sp.
GCCGATTCCAGCAAGATTGGCAAGCGCGACTTCTACACCTTCTGTCGCTTGGACAATTTGGACGCCGTGGTGTGCGAACCGGGCATCGCCGCCGAGGACCGCGCCGCCATCGAGGAGCACACGCAGGTCATTTGCTAGCTAGCGCTACGGGATTGCCAACAGGCGATGCGGGAGGACTTTTACCTCCTGTCATTGTGGAAAACAGCGCGTCAGCGCTACGCGATATGACGCGCAAATGAGGATTCCACTATCAAATCGTCTCAACCTGTAACAGGTAGGGGTGAAACCACCAACCAGATGTTGCAGATTGAGATTTTTGACCCGGCCTATTCCGTTTGTCTCGATCTGTAACAGCTAGGACCGAATAATTCAGCTAGTTGTTACAGATTTAGATTGGGGATATTGGCCTGTGCATTCATCTCAATCTGTAACATCTAGACGTCCAAAACCGGTCTTAGTGTTACAGATTGAGACAATTCGGCGGGGCCTACCTTGTTTGTCTCGATCTGTAACGGTTAGGACTTAAAAACTCGGCTACGTGTTACAGATCGAGACAAAAGAAAAAGAACATTAGGACTTGAAAATAAAGTTTTGATAAGGGATTCGCCCAGTTAAGACGGTGCGGCAGACAATTGAGATTAGTTTGCCTCCGGAGTCGTAAGCATAATGAGTCAGTTCGATGACCGGAAGTTTTGCAACACCATAATTACTGGCTTCGGAATCGCTAAGCAGACGTGCTCTATAGCTTTCCCTAACAGATTGGATAGACTTGGACAAGTCGTCCATGATTCTGCTAAATGCCTGAAAATCTAACTGGTTATTCGGAACGCGCGACTTTGAAATGAAGAACGTATCAGCGCCTATGAAGCTGCCTTCAAGTTCGTAGGTCAATTCAAGACGCTGAATTTCATCGCGACTTTGACATCCAAATTGTTGGAGCATCATTACGGAAATTGGACGACCTGATGTGAGGCCGCCGAAATGTTTGGTGATGGCATCCGGATCAACGCCATCGCAATGGCTTGCAAAGTCAAAGTCTAAAAGTGAATTGAGCTCGCTAACGCGTTTCGGTGCAACAAACGATCCCTTACCTTGGATTCGATAGATACTTCCACGACGCTCCAGCTCACTCATGGCAAGTCGGACGGTTGTTCTGCTTACGGCGTATTCGTCGCAGAGTTCCATTTCTGTTGGAAGTTTATCGTCTGCTTGATATTCATCGACGATCTGCTTGAGCAGCGCGTCGGTGAGCTGTAAATAGAGTGGCCGTTTTTCGTGTGTATCGAGCATTAGAGCCTCAGTTTGCATGTTGGTTATACCTGATGGTTGCCTCAGTCGGGATGTAACGTGGGCAAGGTAACCTTAACGTATCACAGAGCGGCTCAGCATGACGATCTGATGCCTGTATCCACGAAGGGCTTGTCCGAGCGTGAAGATATTCTGGGGCAGGCAAATACCGTTCATGGAGTCCCCGATATGTTGGAGGTCAGCGCCGGCTGCTTTTGCTGCAAGGCCTATTTTCTTAATGGTCTCGCTGTCGCAGGAGTCTTGACTCGTCCCGTTCGCCGCCATGACGAGAACCTTCTCTTCAATTGACTTGCCTACGTTGTGGGATCGTACAAAGTCTACGATGGCGCGCAGGTCTGCTTCTTGGAAGCAAGGGACGGTGTAGGGGGCTGGCACGAGAAGGATATCGACGCCGAGGTCAACAAACTTGCGCGCAATTTCGAGCGTCATGACAGGTTCCGCAACGCCCGCTCCATGCATTTTTCCGGCTATGACCAGGCCATTGAAATGCTCTTTGGAGAGTTTAATCGAATGGGCGATTGCATCGTTGGAGACGCCGGTTCCAGGGTTGCCCGTCAGGCAGATAAAATCAAATCCGAGTTCGTTAGCCTTTTCTAAGGTCTTGGGAGAGACGCGACGACCCATGGGGATTTCCGTTCGGGATTCAGACATCTCTGCCTCATTATCAACTGGCTCCAGATTGACGCCAATGGGCCTTCCGCATGCTCGCTTCACCCAAGTGACCGGGTTTTCATTGAGATCATCTGGAATACCGGCAATAACTGGATCGAACACATCGAGCGCGTTAAACAGAAGCAGGTCGGCACCTGCGGCACGTTCGATTTCTGCATTAGTAACGCCGCCGAGAAATTGGGAAGAGGGTACGTTTTCCGCCATGATGGTACGTCCCTCGGAAGCCAGAATTGCCTGTTTTAGATCCATGGGTGACGTGGCGGCAAAATCGGATGCGGACATGTTCAGTAATCGTTTGGGCATTGTTACTTCCTTTGACTAGAACGACAGGCTTGTGACATTGTCTCTAATATTGTTACAACAATATATTCAATATGTTATATCCAATCGGTGAACGGTTGCAAACTTATTGTACTGCTCGGAAAAAAATAGCCTTTAGC
>CALLFD010000372.1 GCA_937997605.1 uncultured Collinsella sp.
GCTCCACACTCTGGGGATGGCGACCATCGGTGTAAAAGCCATCCAGACGGTACGTGGTGACCTCGATACGCTCGCCATCGAAAATAGCCGTGATTCCGCCAAATTTAATGCCCGACTCCACAACCGCGATGCCGGCGGCCTCGAGCGCCGCTTTGGACTCCTGCCACAGGCCGCTACAGCACATATCAACATCGTGGCTGGGGCACCCCATCAGGGCGTCGCGCACCCAACCGCCCACGTACCAAGCCTCAAGACCAGCCACCTCAAGCGCGCGAAGGACGCGCAGGGACGCATCGGACGGTTGAGTACCGTTGAGCGAAACATTGCACATGCCTATGGCCTCCTGCACTTATGAGCGTTAATCGATGGTTCTCAAGAAGTCTAACAAGAAACGAGAAAGCGCGCACACGCAATCGCGTCGTCAATTCGATAAAACGAGACAGCAGACGCCATATGCGTTCAGTGCACAAAAAACACCCGCCTCGGAGATCCAAAGCGGGTGTTCGGCAGCGATTTTTCGATGCGGCTAGCAGACCTGACGAACCTCGATGTTCTTCTTGTATTCGTCCACCTTGGCAAAGTCGCCCAGGCCCGGGCACTCGACCACGTTGGCGCCGGTAGCCATCGAAAGGCGCAGGGCATCCTCGACTCGCTCGGGGGCGTCGTGCCATACGGACAGGAAGGCAGCGAGCGAGGAATCGCCGGCGCACACCGTCGACAGCAGCTTGACGTCGAAGGTGCGATTGGCAAACCAGATGTGCTCGCCGTTGGAGAAGTACGCACCGGCGCCACCGAGGGTCAGCAGCACGTTCTTGGCGCCCTTGGCGTGCAGCTCGGCCATCGCGCCCTTGACGGACTCGTCGTCGCCACCGCTCACCTTAATACCAAAGATGTCGAGCAGCTCATCGTCATTGGGCTTGATCAGCAGCGGCTCCATGGCAATGAGGTCTGCCAGCTGATGGCTCGAGATATCGAGGACGAACTCGGCCCCCTTGGCCTTGACGCGGCGCAAGACCTCGGCCAAAAAGCCCTCGGAAGTGTTGGGAGGCAGCGAGCCGCTGATGACCAGGCAGGTCATGTCATCGAGCGAATCGATGAGCTCAAACATCTCCTGCTCGTTGGCCTCGTTGATGGCGGCACCGGCGTTGACCATGTTGTACTCGGTGTCGGGGCCGGCGTTGAGGAACACATTGACGCGCGTAATGCCGTCGGTCCACACGGGCTTGACGGGCACGCCCAGGGCCTCGGCGCCCTTAACGATAAACTCGCCCGAGAAACCGGCGAAAAAGCCCAGGATCGTGGTGTCGACGCCGTAGTGGTCAAGCGTAAACGAGACGTTGAGGCCCTTGCCGTTGGGCGTGTAGACGGCGTTGCGGGTACGCGTGACGGTGTTGGCAGCAAGACCGTCGCAGGCGATGTTGTAGTCAATGGCGGGATTTGCAGTGAGCGTGTAAATCATGAATGTTCCTTTCACGAAGCAACGTGTTAATGAAAGTATATTCCACGCATCGGTAAAAGGCTAGGACAACTCGGTGAACGGTGTGGAAGCGATGAAGTACGGCGGAACACCTCTCCCCCGTGGCTGAACAAAAAGGCGCCCCAGCCGAAACCGGGGCACCACATGCGCACGAATATGTCGCGTTTCGATTACTGACGATCGAGCTTGCGGACAGCAACGCGCTTGCTGTACTCGTCGACGTGACCGAAGTCGCCGATGCCGACGGACTCAGCAACGTTGGCGCCGGTGGCCATAGCGAGCTTCATGGCCTCCTCGACGTTGTCGCGATCCCTGTACCACTTGTGCAGGAACGCAGCGAGGGTGCAGTCGCCGGCACAGACGGAAGAAACCAGCTTGATGTTGAACTCACGCTTGGCGTACCAGATGTCCTCGCCGTTGGAGAAGTAAGCGTCGCCGCGGCTACCACGGGTGAGCAACACGTTCTGAACGCCAGCGTCGTGAGCCATCTTCATGGCAACGCGAACCTCGTCGTCGGTGTCGACCGGCACGCCGAAGATGGCCTTCATCTCGTGATGGTTCGGCTTGATGAGCAGCGGCTTCTTGTGAGCGAGCTCCTTGAGCTTGTCGGAGGACAGGTCCAGGACGACGTCGGCGCCACGAGCCTGAGCGTGCTCCATAACCTGAGCCAGGAAGTCAGGCGTAGCTTTGGGAGGCACGGAGCCGGAAACGATCAGGCACTCGAGATCGCCCGCGGTGTCCAGGATGTTGTAGAGCTCCTCCTGGTGCTGCGGCGTGATCGGAGCACCCGGGTTCAGGATGCCGTACTCGTGCTGGCCATCGTTGACGTAGGTGTTAATGCGCGTGATACCGTCGGTCCAGACCGGGCGGCAGAGGCAACCCAGGTTCATGACCTCCTCGACGATGAACTTGCCCGTGAAGCCAGCGAAGAAGCCGAGCGCGACGGTGTCGACGCCCATCTTCTTAAAGGCGAAGGACACGTCGAGGCCCTTGCCGTTAGCCGTGTAGCTGGCCGAGCCGGTGCGGACGTTCTCGTCGGGCTCGAGCGGAGAGCTCGAAACCGTCATGTCGACAGCCGGGTTAGCGGTTAGCGTGTAGAACATTTACAGTACCCCCTGTATATGTGAGGGCCGCGTGGCCGGCCCATTCCAACCACGCGGTTACCTCTGATACCAAATTAGCGAGCTGCGGACTCGAGCAGTGCCTTGACCTCGGCGGCGGTGTTGCAGGCGAGCGCCTTCTCGGCGAGCTCGTCGCACTCGGCCTTGGTCCACTGGCTGATGGTCTTGCGGGCGCGCAGGATTGACGGAGCGCTCATCGAGAACTCCTCCAGGCCCCAGCTGATCAGCAGCGGCTCGAGCAGCGGATCGGCAGCGGCCTCGCCGCACATACCGACCATGATGCCGGCCTTCACGCCGCTCTCGATGATGTTCTTGAGCGAGCGGAGCACGGCGGGATAGTAAACCTGGTACAGGTTGGAGATGGTGTCGTTGCCACGGTCGGCGCACATGGTGTAGCCGATCAGGTCGTTGGTGCCAATGGAGAAGAAGTCGGCGACCTCGGCCAGACGGTCTGCGAGCAGCGAAGCGGCGGGCGTCTCGACCATGATGCCGACCTCGATGTTCTCGTTGAACTTGCGACCCTCTTCGGTCAGCTCGGCCTTGCACTGCTCGACGAGCTCCTTGACAGCCAAGACCTCCTCGACGCAGGTGACGAGCGGGATCATGATCTTGACGTCACCGAAGGCGCTAGCGCGCAGCAAAGCGCGGAGCTGGACCTTGTACTGGTCGGGATTGGCCAGGCAGTAACGCACGGCGCGGAAGCCCATGAAGGGGTTATCTTCCTTGACCATGTGCAGATACGGAATCTCCTTGTCGCCACCCACATCGAGCGTGCGGATGATGACCGGAGCGCCCTTGAGCGCGCTGGCGACCTTACGGTAGGCGTTGAACTGCTCCTCCTCGGAAGGAAGCTCAGCAGAGTCCATGAACAGGAACTCGGAGCGGAACAGACCGATGGCCTCGGCGTCGTGATCGAGCGCGTTGGGCACGTCATCGGGGTTACCGATGTTGCA
>CALLFD010000373.1 GCA_937997605.1 uncultured Collinsella sp.
TTTCCTATTCGATATATCAAACAGCCGAACTCTGGAAAACACGTTGCACATAATCATGGTGCCACAGAGGCATCTGGAGAATATTTTATTTGCGTTGACTCGGACGACTGGCTTGAGCCCAACGCCGTGGAGACTATCTTGCACGACATAACAGCTTTGGATACATGGTTTCCCGATGGCGCTGACAAGATTGAGCTTGCCGATATGCGCATGAAATACGGTCTCGTCATCGAGACGGCGATTGTCTTTAACACTGATGTTTTAAGGCGGCATCCATTTCCCGTTGTTCAGGGCGAGCGTTTCATTCCTGAAGGCTCGGCTTACTACGACTTCGTTGCTCCCGAGCTGTTTTGCGTGCACAACGAACCCTTCTACAGATGTGAATACCTCGAGGAAGGTCTCACCAAAAACATCTGGAAGAATTGGCTGGGCAGCCCCGTGGGTACGCGCATGGCACTTGTCAAGCGACATGAATCTGCCAGGCGGTACTCGAGCGTCCGAGCGCTGAGGGAAAGGATTTCGGCCCTCGTCGGAATCGAGTCCCTGAACATGGCGGTCGCTGAGCCCGTCTTCTCCAGAATCGATTCTAATAGGGTATTGGCCCTCCTTGTATTCCCCTTGTCTGTGCTGGTCGAAAGGAGACGTTTTGGAAGGAAAGTATCTTGATTAAGCGCAAGGCTGCCATAAAGCAATACACCGACATGAATGCGGGGAACGTTTCCTCCATGAGAGTCGTGGACCTTCTGTACTGCGCGTATCTTTTCTCGGTCGTGTTTATGAGCACGCTTGGCCTGAGCGCTGGTGACGATATTTATGTCGCCTGCGTCGGGCTCGGTGCCGCATTCGCGGTTATTAGGTTTCTTGCTATGGACTTTGATCCGCGCTTCTTCTTGATTGCAATGGGTCTTGCGGCCCTCGGCGTCATCGAGTTGGTTGTTAGCAAACGGTTCACCCTGCTACTTACGGTCATGCTGTTGGTTGGCGCCAAGGACATTGATATCAAGAGGGTGCTACTTACATTTCTGACCGCGAAAATCGTAGGACTTCTTTTCGTAGTGCTGTTTGCCGCTACGGGTATTTATGAAGTTGAATTTTACCAGTATTATAAAATGGCGACAGACACATACATTCAGCGAGTCCTTGTAAACGGCTCCTCTACCAACGTCATGCACTTGTCTTTTCTCACGGTCGTCTTCTTGACGCTCTATATGAAAAGGGGAAATTGCGGAATTATCGTCTACCTCGTGTTTGCCGTTTTGAACATCTTGTGTGAATACATCACGGGCAGTTACATCGGCCTGTTCCTCGGCATGGGTGGTCTGCTCCTGTTCTATGTACTTCAGCATTCAGGGAAGATAAGGGAACTGTTCGTCAGGTTCTCAACGGCCGTGCTCCCGCTTCTTATCGCATTTTCGTTCGGCACTGCGTTGCTCTATGGGAGAAACGGTTTTATCGGCGTTCTCGATAGGATTTTTCAGGGTCGTATCTATTACAACAACTTCTTTCTCAGTAACTACACGGCAAGCCCATTCGGTCATGGCATGCTGACCTCAGAGGGTAATTTTGACAATAGCTACGTCTTCGTCTTCGTTGCCTACGGATTAATTGCCTTCATTTTGCTATTCGGATCAATGCAGTTAATTGTTAAACGGCTTAAAGAAACACGCGATTGGGCATCTCTTGCATTTGTGGTTATTTACATGATTGCAGCTCTGAGTGAAAGTTTTTACCCGGCTGCTGCTGTCAATCCATCCTTATTTCTGCTTGTTCCATTATTTAGCTTTAATGGGCATTTTGATATATGAAGCAGGGCTGCGTCCTGAATAAACAATCTACTTTATAAAACCTTGAAACCTTGTTCGTGATGGGAATAGCTTACCATGTCACAAGAAATATCGTATTCATCTAGCGAAGGCAGCTTTGCACCAGTTGCGATTATAACGTTGAGTAGAATCGAGTGCCTAAAAACAACGATTGATTCTCTCGGTAGATGCCATTGTGCCGAGTACACTGACGTCTTCCCTCCTTGCGCTCGCATTTAAATTTGGACTTGTATTTGCAGTTGGTGCAGCGTTTTTTATCTTGCTGCCATCAATTAAGAACTCTGTTGCAACGGGAAACTATTCTATTCTGTTCATGGGAATTTTGATGCTTACTTACTTCTCGACCTTTAACGGCATGGCCAATATTCCGGATGTCTACCACGTTATGGCTTTATTTTGCTTAGTGCTTAATCTGCTGGGTGAACGCACCTCTAAAAATGACTCTGTCGACTCCGCAGTCAGTGACGTTATCGGCCCGAAGGGTTTATGAGATGGTGATGTCTTCAGTGAATTCAAACGCCCCATTAGTCAGTGTCGTGATCCCGACATATTCACGTTCTGACATGCTGACTCGGGCATTGGAAAGTGTCAATTCCCAGACTTACCCCAATATCGAGATTGTTGTCGTAGATGACAATGGTAAAGGCACGAATCAACAGCTTGAGACTCAAGCTCGTGTTCTTGCATTCGAGACTCGGCCGGGCGTTGAATTGCGCTATGTCGTTCGCGAAAAAAACGGAGGCGGATCGCTTGCGCGTAACACTGGCATCGATGCTTCAAAGGCCGATTTTGTTGCCTTTCTTGACGATGATGATGAGTTTCTACCGCGCAAGCTAGAGCTGCAGATGGAACCAATGTCCGATTCAAATGTGTCGTTGACCTATGCGCACTGCAAGGGCGTCCAGCCCGATGGTACAGAGATTTACTACCGCCGAGTCTGCAACGGGGTGCCTGTTTTCGAGCAGGCCTACTGCGGCTGTATTGCGGCGACGAGCCAATGGCTGGCGCGCAAGGATGCGTTACGGAGCGTCGGTTGCTTCAGCGATACGCCTGCGAAGCAGGACTCCATTCTCATGTTCAAGCTTTTGATAGCGGGCTTCCAGATTAGATGCGTCCCCGAGGTGCTCTCAGTCTACTACGATGACTTAGGGACGGTGAGGATAAGCACGAGCGGCAAGTCTTTGGCGGGGGAGCTGAACTATGATCGGCTCATACGGGAGTATTCTGGGATGTTTACGCTCAACCAAAGGCGTCGTGTAGAGCATGCGATGCACTATCGCGTCGGCATGATGCTCGTTGGAATGAACGCGAGTGCTGAGGGCGCAGTCCAGCTGTTATCCTCGTTTGCGCTTGCTCCCTTTGCTTTTATACATAAAGCATATCGCGTTGTTGGTCACAATGCGAAGCAGGCTCTTAAGAAACTTAATGCTCATCGTGGTTAGGAATTGTATGTTATTAAGAAAAGCCGCTCGCTGTGTTAGGCACCCTTCGCTTGTTAGGTTCGAGATTGAGAGGCGTTCCAGGCTGCGTGAGGTCAGTAAATTTGATTTTCGCCCTTACATGAGCGCGCCCATCAGCAATAATACATATATATCTCTTACAAGCTATGGGGCGCGTCTCAATGCGGTCCATATGGCCATCCGTTCCCTACTCATGCAATCAGTGAGACCCTCAAAGGTTCTGCTATATCTTGATGAGTCTATCCAAAGGGACACGCTTTCCGATGATTTGCTTGACCTTGAACAATATGGTCTTGAAATCAGAATGGGTTACGAGGATTTGGGGCCGCACAAGAAATATCTCTTCGCATTTCAAGAGTTCCCGGACTCGCTCATTATCACGGCGGACGATGATCTCATCTATCCAGCAGACATGGTCGAATCGCTTCTCACGGCCCACGAGGCTGTTCCCTATTGCGTTGTGGCAAGGCGCTGCCATCTCATAGGGTTTGATGTTGCCGGAGATTTACTTCCTTATGAAAAATGGGGCTGGGAGCATAAGGACGCTTTTTCAGCCCCCAGCCGCCGGTTGCTTGCAACCGGCGGCGCCGGGGCGTTGTATCCTACCGCAGCTTTCGACCTCGCATCGCTGGATATAGAGGCCATACGTGGAGTAGCCTGGCCTGCAGACGACCTTTATCTCAAGTTCTTCGAGCTCGCCAACGGCATCGAGGTGGCATATGCTCCGAACAGACAGAATCATCCCTATCAATTGGAGGGTCCTCGTTCAGACGCTCTTTGCAACGCGAATGTGGCGGGAGGGCGTAACGATGCCATCATGGCCGAGCTCATGTGCCGCTATGGATTGAGTCCATCGTATTTCGAGGAGGGATATCGTGTGACTTCTTCCTAATGTTCAGAATAGGTTTTCGCAATCCAAGGCTAACGAATGACTTGAGACTAACATGCAGGAACTGAGGGGGATCGGCTCTCTCGGTTGACCGACGGCCGACATAGCGATTCGTTATCCTGAACATATATTCATCGGGAGGGGCGTATGTCAACGGTGGGATGCTGGCTACCTCGGATGCGTGAAAGACGTCATTGGGCGCGACTGAATGTTGCCTATGGTTCTCTCGTGCGTACGGACTTGCATCGCCATTAAAGACTTGATAAACCGATGAATGAGCAAAGCAACGTTGGGCTGAGAAAGTGTTGGGCAATGACGCTTGGATCGGGTGCTGCGTACAAATAATGTCCGGCGTCACTGTTGGCTCGCACGCCATTGTGGGTGAAGTGGTCGCGCGTAATTTCCCGGAGCGACCGGTTGTTGGCGGCGTGCCGGCGCGTGTAATCCACAAGAGGAAAGATATACCAGGCCATTGAGGCCGCTAAAGTTTGGAATATGGAAAGTGTCTAAATCAAATACGGGCATGCGCAGTGCTGCCCTTATGCAGTTTGGGTCTAAGTATGTCAGCATGGGTGCTCAACTCGTGATAACGGCCGTGCTGGCAAGACTGATCTCGCCGGGTGATTTTGGGCTTATGGCTATTGTCACCGTGTTCACTGGGCTATTCAGCTTGCTTTCTGATATGGGCGTGGGCACTGCTATCGTGCAGTATCGCGACCTTACGGAACGTGAGTATGGCGGTCTATTTGCATTTTCGGCACTTTTGGCTGCAGGGCTTTCTCTGGCCTTTTGTGCCACATCGCCATTCATCGCCGCAGTCTACGGGGACGCCCGGCTTGTGCCCTTGTGCCTTGCCTCGGCCCCCGCGCTGCTGTTCTCCACGCTCAATATGGTGCCAAATGGCCTTATGCTCAAGGAGTTACGCTTCGCCGCCATTGGCGTACGTCTTGTGGCGGCTACAGTAGTCTCTGGAGGGGTCGCAATCGCGGCCTCCGCCTTGGGTGCGGGCTGCTATGCGCTCGTCCTTCAGACTGTGCTATCTGCAGCGGTGGTGTTCTTCTGGAACATCTTAGCGCGACCAATCAGGCAGATAAACGCTCATTTCATTTGCACGCTTAAGAAGATATTCTCCTATTCTGCTTACCAGTTTGGGTTCAGCTTGGTCAATTACTTCTCCCGCAACCTCGATAACATGCTCGTTGGCGGTATGCAGGGAACTGCGGCCTTGGGCTTTTACGATAAGGCTTATAAATTGACAACCTATCCCATGACAGCGTTCTCCAGTGTCATAGGCTCGGTCATCCAGCCGTTCATGGCAGAGCATCAAGACGATGTCGACCGCATCTACGAGTGCTGGATGCGTATCGAAAAGCTGCTCTCGCTAGTGGGTGTTGCTGTGGCGGTGGTATTCAGCTGTGCTTCGGCGGAAATCATTGCTGTCTTCTACGGGCCAGGATGGGAGCAAGCCACGCCGGTGTTCGCCGTGCTTGCTTTGTCGGTCTACTTCCAGATGATGGGCAACCCTTCGGGTGCGTTTTTCCAGAGCATAGGACGCACCGATTACATGTTTAAGGTTGGTCTTGTGAACACCGCGATCACCATTACCGGGCTGCTGGCGGGCCTGGCTGGCGGTTCCATCCTCACAGTGGCTTACGGCATCTTCGCAGCATACTGCCTTCATATGGTTCCTCTAGCGTATTTCCTAGTGAAACGTGGTTTCGGCAGACCTTACTATTGCCTGCTAAATTTCTTGCCTGAGATTGCTGTTGGCATCGTGGGCATTGCTGCTGTTGCGGGAGTTGGCGCCTTTATACCCATGGAAGATGTTTTCCTCTCTCTCATCGTAAAGTTGCTTGTGAGCAGCATTGCGCTAATCACTGGATATGCGCTCACTGGCCAGCTGAAATACCTCACGGCTCTAATTAAGAGATAGCTCATTCTGATCGTTCCATCACGTATGGCACCTTGAAAACCCCAGATAGAAAGAAGATTCCCATGAAAATCGCTGTCGCCGGTACCGGCTATGTCGGCCTGTCCCTCGCCGTACTTCTCTCGCAGCACAACGAGGTCCACGCGCTGGACATCGTGCCCGAAAAGGTCGAGAAGATCAACAACTATATATCGCCCATCCAGGACAACGAGATTGAACACTTCTTGGCGGAGGCCAAGGCGGGGCAGCGCCAGCTCGACCTGCACGCCACTGTGGATGTGGCCGAGGCCTACACGGGCGCCGACTACGCCGTCATCGCCACGCCGACGAACTACGATTCCGATAAGAACTTCTTCGACACTTCCTCCGTCGAGGCCGCCATCGCCGCCGTGCGCTCGGTGAACCCGGACGCCTGGATCGTCATCAAGTCGACGATCCCCGTCGGCTACACCGCGGGCCTTCGCGAGAGGCTGGGCGACGGCAAGATCTTCTTCAGCCCCGAGTTCCTGCGTGAGAGCAAGGCGCTCTACGACAACCTGCACCCCAGCCGCATCGTGGTTGGCGCGCCGAAGGACGAC
>CALLFD010000374.1 GCA_937997605.1 uncultured Collinsella sp.
AAGGTCAATGCCCTCCTCTTTCACGTCACCTTGCTCGCTTAGGGGCGTTTTCGCTTTCCGTCCTCTACCTGCGGCATTGTCGTTGCCGGCACTTGTTCGGCACTTGGGGACGTTCCTTTTGTGCCGGCAGGTGGGGACACTCCTTTGTTAGAAGATCCGGCGCAGGTCTCCGCGGTTGAGTGCTTCGTCGAAGAGGTGCTTGAATACCACGCTGCCGTGCAGGCCGTCGTGCTCGAACTCGTTGGTCACCCAGGCATGCGAGTTGCCCACGCGGCTGAGCGTATCAAGCTGCAGGCCCGAATCCACGTACATGTCGTCGAAATACACCGCGGCCTGCAGGGGCACCTCGTTGCACGCCAGTTGCTGCGGGTCGTAGATCTTGTCCCAGCTGGTGTCTTCCATCAGCAGGTCCATGGCGGGCTTGAAGGGCTTGAGCTCGGGCATCTGCTCGAACATCCACGGGAACATGGCCTCGCCGGTAAACATGAGCGGGCGCGCGAGTGTGTCGAACTCGGCACGATGGGCTTTCTCCTCTGCTGCGGCCCAGCGAATGGGCATGGTGTCGCCGTCGGCGTAGATAAACTCCTGCAGTGTCCAGTACAGCGGGTTCGTGCGTGTGTTGGTGCGCTCGAAGGCGCGCATCAAAAAGCTGTCGGATACCGAGGAGCCGCAGCTCAGCGTACCGTCGCCAGTAACAAAAGCGTGATCGATAGTCCAATGCATGCGCTCAAAGCTCGGCTTCATGCCAAAGTCGCTGCCCGTGAGCTGTAGGCGCTCGACCGTCATCGGCGAGCCGTCGGGCAGCACGGGCTTCTGAGCCTCGAGCGCATCGGCCAGGGCTGCCACGCGCTCGACGTCAGCGGGATAGCGGTCATAATACTGCTGCGTCTTGGCGGCCATGCGCGGGAAGGTGTGCGCGTAGACCTCGCTTGCGCTCGCTGGCACATGTGGAATGCCGCCGCAGGTAAAGCTCGCCGCCACGCCTTCGGGGAAGAGCGACAGATAGCTCAACGTCAAAAAGCCGCCGTAGCTCTGCCCGAGTGTGACCCAGGGCTTGCCGCCAAAGCCCACCAGGCGCAGGTACTCAAAATCGCGCACGATGGAGCTGGCGAGGTGGCGCTTGAGGAAGTCAGCCTGCGAGCGTGCGGCATCGGAGCCGGCCGCCGTCGCGCGCTCGCCCAGTGCGGCAATCGTGCGCCCGTCCACGCAGCAACTGCGTCCGGTGCCGCGCTGGTCGGGAAGGACCACGCGGAAGTGCTTGACGGCCTCCTCGATCCAGCCGTCGCTTGTGGGCGACAGCGGACGCGGGCTCTCGCCGCCGGGGCCGCCCTGCAAAAACAGGAGCAGCGGCAGATCGTCGTTGATGCGGTCGGGCGCGCAAACCACGCGGTAGAAGAGCTTGATGCTCTCGGGCGCGCCGGCGATTGGTGCCGGCATGGCGCCGCGGCGCATGGTGCTGCCGACGGCCAGGAGCATCGGCTCCAGGCCGCGCCAGTCAAGGGGGACGTCGATGCTGTGGTCCTCGACGTAAAGGCCGGGGACGTGGTACGAAGTGATGAGGGCCATGTGAGTCTTCCGTTCGTTGCGGTGTTTCGGGTTGACCAATTCTACCGCCGCGGGCGAGGCCATGCGCAAATCGGCTACCATTGTTGCAAACTTCTAGGAGAAAGGGCCGCCCATGTCGGTCGATATAGCCACGTATGTCCACGATCTTGCCGTTGCCGCCAAGGCAGCGTCGGCCTCGCTTGCCACGGCGAGCGATGAGCAGCGCCAGGAGGCCGTGCGCGCCATGGCCGCAGCACTGCGCAACGGTGTCGACTCCATCGTCGCCGCCAACGAGCTCGACATGTCCGCCGCGCGCGATGCGGGTACCTCGGCCGGACTGCTCGATCGCCTGCTGCTGACGCCTGAGCGCGTCGAGGGCATGGCCGCCGGCCTGGAAAAGCTCGCCGAGCTGCCCGATCCCGTGGGCCGCGTGCTCGACCACCGCGTGCTTGCAAGCGGCGTGGACCTGACCCGTGTGAGTGTTCCGCTGGGCCTGGTCGCTATGGTCTACGAGGCGCGCCCCAACGTGACGGCCGACGCCGCAGGCATCTGCATCCGTACCGGCAACGCCTGTATTCTGCGCGGCGGCTCGCTGGCCTATCACTCGTGTGCCATGATCGCCGAGCTGCTGGCCGATGCGCTCGAGGCCAAGGGCTTCCCGCGCGAGGCCGTGTCGATGATCGAGTCCACCGACCGCGAGGCCACTGGCGAGTTCATGAAGCTCCGCGGCATTGTCGACGTACTCATTCCGCGCGGCGGTGCAGGCCTGATCCAGCGCTGCGTGCGCGAGTCGCTTGTGCCGGTGATTGAGACGGGCACGGGCAACTGCCACATCTACGTGCATGAATCCGCCGACTTTGATAAGGCGCTCAACATTATCGTTAATGCCAAGACCCAGCGCGTAGGCGTGTGCAATGCCGCCGAGTCGCTGCTGGTCGACCATGCTGTGGCCGATGCGTTTTTGCCTGCGGTCGTTGCCGTGCTGCACGATCACGGCGTGCTCATTCACGGCGACGAGGCCACGTGCGCCGCGTGCGCCGACGCCGGCTTTGTGGAGGGCGATGACTACGTCGCCGCGACTGAGGAGGACTGGGGTCGCGAGTACCTGGCGCTCGAGATGAGCGTGAAGGTCGTGGCAAACGAGGACCAGGCCATCGCACACATCAATCGCTACGGCACGATGCACTCCGAGGCCATCGTTGCCGAGGACACGGACGCTTGCGAGCGCTTCCTGGATGCGGTCGATGCCTCGGCCGTGTACGCCAACGCCAGCACGCGCTTCACTGACGGCGGCGAGTTTGGCCTGGGCGCCGAGATTGGCATCTCGACCCAAAAGCTCCACGCCCGTGGCCCCTTTGCCGCCGAGGCCCTCACCACCTACAAATACAAGCTCCGAGGCACCGGCCAGGTCCGCCCCTAACGACCGCGCAAGAAAAACCGCCACAAAGGTGCCTGTCCCCTTTGTGGCGGTTTTAGCTGGCGCGGGCGGTTAGGCCTGGAAGGTATCGCGATCGGGCGCGAAGGACTGCATGGCCGCGATGGTGCGGTCAAAGAGCTCGGGGAGCTCCCAGCCGAGCATCTCGGCGCCCTGCGAAATCACGTCGCGCGAGCAGCCGGCGGCAAAGCGTTTGTCCTTGAACTTCTTCTTGAGCGACTTAGTCGTAAAGTCCATAACGCTCTTGCTCGGGCGCATGATGACGGCAGCGCCGATCAGGCCGGTGAGCTCATCGCAGGCAAACAGGATCTTTTCCATCTGCAGCTCGGGCTTGGGTAGTGAGGTGTTGAAGTCCGACGTGTGCGTCTGGATGGCGCGAATGAGCTCGGGAGACGCACCTTCGCCCTCAAGAATCTCGGCAGCATAGATGGTGTGGTTAATGGGGTCGTCCTCATGCTCCTCCCAATCCAGGTCGTGCAGCAGACCGACGATGCCCCAAAACTCCTCGTTCTCGGGGTCGAACTCGCGCGCAAAGTAGCGCATAGTGCCCTCGACTGTCTCGCCATGGGTGATGTGGAACGGGTCCTTGTTGTGCTCGTTGAGCAGTTCGAACGCGCGGTCGCGGGTGATTCCGGCGGTAAGCGGCTCTGCCATAGGAGACTCCTTGTGCTCGTGGGTATCGATAAGAATGAATACTACTAGAACAAGAAAACCACCACAAAGGTGCCTGTCCCCTTTGTGGTGGTTTTTGGCGCGGATGGGTTAGTTGAGGGCGGCTTGGGCTAGGCGGGCTTCGGCGTCCTCCTCGGTGACGCCCAAGGCCACAGCGAACTCCTCGATGGAGCGGCGTTTGGCCTCCTTGAGTACGCGCATGTAGTAGGAGCTGGGTTTTTTATCAGCTTCCTCGGCCAGGCGAATGCGGTGCATCATGGTTTTTGCCACGCGGACCGTCTCGGGCGCGCCCAGCTTGAGCTGCTGCTTAAAGTGTGTCTCCTCAAGTGAGCTGTTGCGCTCGGTAAAGGTGTCGCACTCCAGCTCGTCATAGTGGCTCAGCAAGTGCTCGGCATCTTGCTGCGAGATGGCGGCGTGCAAACGGTCGGCCTGCGCCACGGGGTACATGAGGATCGTCTGCGCATGTCCCTGCTTGGTCTCGAGCAGCAGCATGGGCTGCGGTGTGTCGTCCCTAAAACCGACGACGGTGCAGACTCCCTGGCCCGGATGAATGACGTGTTGACCGATTGAGAACATGCTACCTCCAACTTATACGAATTTACGTATGTCTAGAATAACACGCTGACGTGCGCAAACCGTTACTTTATGCAGGAAAAGCACACAACTCTGATAGGTAAGAGTATTCGATAACAGACGCAGCTCATTCACACCTTTACGCATTTTTAACGCCTGCATAATCTGCAGGCAGACCGGCATCTTTGAGTGACTCCATACAAGCTGTAGTCATTTTTGTGCATATGCAATATCTATTGGCTTTACCCTGCGACAGTGCCCGTCGCTTGTGATAGAGTGCTACAAACTCTGGCTTTTGCCCTACGAGTGACCAAGAGCTCGGGGCTTTAACACAAGGAGGATCTATGCCCGAGAAGATTGAAGAGCTGGTACGCGCTGCGCTTGCTGCGGCCCAGGAGGCCGGCGACCTTTCCGCATTTGAACTTGACGATTGCGCTATCGAGCGACCGGCTGACACTTCTCATGGCGAGTGGACCTCTACCATGGCCCTGAAGTCCGCCAAGCTGGCCCACTGCGCCCCGCGCAAGATCGCCGAGGCCATCGTTGCCCATATGCCCGAGGACCCCGCGATCGAGAAGGTCGAGATCGCAGGCCCCGGCTTCATCAACTTCTACCTCTCCGTTGCCGTCAAGAATGCCATCTTTGGCGAGGCTCGCGAGAAGGGTATGGACTTCGCTAAGTCCAACGTCGGTGGTGGCCTGAAGACCCAGGTTGAGTTCGTTTCCGCCAACCCAGTCGGCCCCATGCACATCGGCCACGGCCGCTGGGCCGCGCTGGGCGACTCGCTCTGCCGCGTTATGGACCACGCCGGTTACGACATCCAGCGTGAGTTCTACATCAACGACCACGGCTCTCAGATGAACACCTTCGGCAACTCCATCAGCACGCGCTATATGCAGCTTGCCGACATCATCGCCAAGCAGGGTGTGGATATCGACGAGGCTCACAAGCTGCTGATCGCAGACCGCGACGCCTTTGTTGCCGACGAGAACGACGAGCACCCCGAGACCCATCCGTACCAGGACAACTTTGCCGAGACTCTGGGCAAGGACTCCTACGGCGGCGACTACATCATCGACGAGGCCGCCGAGTTCTGGCGCACCGACGGCGATAAGTGGGTCAACGCCGATCCGCAGAAGCGCATGGAGAGCTTCCGCGAGCGCGGCTATGTAAAGATGGTCGACAACATGCGCGACCTCTGCCACGCCGTCAATTGCGACTTCGATCGTTGGTTCTCCGAGCGCTCGCTGTATGTGAAGGACACCGAGGGCGAGACCGCCGGCACCTCCGCCGTCGACCGCGCTTTTGAGAAGCTCGACAAGATGGGCTACCTCTACACTAAGGACGGCGCCCTGTGGTTCCGCTCCACCGACCTGGGCGATGACAAGGACCGCGTTCTGATCAAGTCCGACGGCGAGTACACCTACTTCGCCTCCGACGTCGCCTATCACTGGGATAAGTTCCAGCGCGTCGACCACGTCATCGACATCTGGGGCGCCGACCACCACGGCTACATCGAGCGCGTCCGCTGCGTCTGCGACGCTCTTGGCTATCCCGGCAAGTTTGAGGTTCTGCTGGGCCAGCTCGTCAACCTGCTGCGTAACGGCAAGCCCGTCCGTATGTCCAAGCGCAAGGGCACCATGGTGACCCTGCAGGAGCTCGTCGACGAGGTCGGCTCCGATGCCGCTCGCTACACGCTCATCTCCAAGAGCTCCAACCAGATGGTCGACTTCGATATCGAGGCCGTTAAGAAGCGCGACAACTCCAACCCGGTGTACTACGTGCAGTACGCTCACGCCCGCGTGTGCTCCATCCTGCGCCGTGCCGCTGACGTTACGCCCGAGCAGGCTGACGAGATGGGCATGAAGGCCGTCGCCGCCAAGGCCATCGGTGAGAACGTCGATTACTCGCTGCTGACCGACCCGACCGAGCTCGCCCTTTCGCGCAAGCTCAACGAGCTCACCGACCTCATCGCCAGCTGCGCTCGCGACCGCGCCCCGTTCCGTCTGACGCACTTTGCTGAGGAACTCGCCGGCGACTTCCACAGCTTCTATGCTGCCTGCCAGGTTCTGCCGAGCGAGGGCCGTCCCGTCGACCCCGAGCTTTCGCGCGCCCGTCTGGCCGCTTGCGACGCCGTCCGCGTGACGCTCGCCCTGGTGCTCACCCTCGTTGGCGTTTCCGCGCCCGAGCAGATGTAATCTGCGAGTCATTTGACCGCGCAAGTTTGGTTTAACTGAGCCTTGAAAGCCCGATCTCCCACGGAGGTCGGGCTTTTTGCAAACGCCGACGTATTGACGAATTTGGAACTGCTGGAAATACGAAACTATGCCGGTTTACTACGATGAAATGAGAAATTCCAACCACGCCGGCTTTTCGCAAAAAAGTGCAAGGCATCTACCTGCACTGATAATTGTTCTCGGGGGAAGCGGGCACTGCGGGGCGCGGCAA
>CALLFD010000375.1 GCA_937997605.1 uncultured Collinsella sp.
AAACTGTTCATCGTTGGGTGCCTTGCCGTGCCAGCCCACCTGGTTTTCCATAAAGGAGACGCCCTTGCCCTTCACCGTCTCGGCGATAATGGCCACGGGCGAGTCGCTCACTTTGCGGGCCTCGGCAAAGGCGGCGGCAATCTGCGCCATGTCGTTACCGTCGGCGAGCTCGATCACATGCCACTTAAAGGCGCGGAACTTGTCAGCGAGCGGCATGGCCGAGTTGACTTCATCGATCGTGCCGTCAATCTGCAAGCCGTTGTGGTCGACGACGGCAACAAGATTGTCGAGCGCATGGTTGCCGGCGAACATGGCCGCCTCCCACACCTGGCCTTCCTCGCACTCACCGTCGCCCAGCAACGTGTAGACACGGTAGCCGTCGCCCCAGTGCTTAGCGGCAAGCGCCATTCCAACTGCAGCAGAGATGCCCTGACCGAGCGATCCGGTGGACATATCGATGCCAGGGGCGTCGTTCATGTTGGGATGGCCCTGCAGTCGGCTGCCAATATGACGGAGCGTCTCGAGCTCTTCGACGGGAAAATAGCCGCGATTTGCCAACACCGAATACAGGCCCGGCGCCGCGTGACCCTTGGAGAGCACAAAGCGATCGCGATCGGCCTTGTGAGGGTCGGCAGGATCGATATTCATTTCCTCAAAGTACAGATACGTCATGATGTCGGCAGCACCGAGCGATCCACCCGGGTGTCCCGACTTGGCCGCGTGAACCGCAGTCACGACACCCTTCCTGACCTCATTGGCGACCTTCGCCAGCTCCTGGTTGGTCATACGAATTCCTCTCTTGAGAACAACCCCGGCACCGGATGACGCGATGCCGGGGCAATCCACTCGTTAAGCCTGAGCGACGACCTTCTGCCAGTCAGCCTCAAAAGAGGCGAGGCCCTGGTCGGTCAGCGGATGATGCAGGCACTTCTTGAGAGCGGCCATGGGCACGGTCGCAATATCGGCACCGAGTAGCGCGGCCTGGGTCACGTGGTTGGGCGTACGAACCGAGGCGGTGATGATCTCGACGGTGTCGTCGACGTTCTTGCCCGTCCAGTCGTAGTTCTTAATGCAGGTCACGACGTTGTCGAGCTGCGAGATACCGTCCTCGGCGATGTCATCGAAACGACCGACAAACGGGCTGATGTAGCGAGCACCGGCATTGGCGGCCATAAGGGCCTGCGTCGGCGAGAAGACGAGCGTCATGTTGACGCGCACGCCAGCATCGGCCAGTGCACGGCAGGCGGCAAGGCCGGCCTCGCACACGGGAAGCTTGACCACGATGTTGGGGGCGAGGGCGGCAAGGCGCTTGCCCTCCTCGATCATACCCTCGGCAGTGGTAGCGGTAGACTCGGCGGAAACGGGCAGGCCCTCGCAGAGCTCGGCAATCTTGAGCATATGCGGCTCAAAGTCGGCAAGCTTGCCGCCGGTCTTGGCGTACAGGGACGGGTTGGTGGTAACACCGGCCAGGCAGCCCCAGCTCTTGGCCTCGGCGATCTCGTCCAGATTGGCGGTATCGATAAAGAACTTCATGGTGCAAACTCCTTCGAAGGAATCCAAAACTCAAAAAATAGGACAAAGGGGATGTCCCTTTGTCCTATGTGCCGGGCCTGCGGCTGGGACATGCCCCAGGCCCGGCGTCGTGTAGGAAAAGCTACTTAGTCCTCGAGAGCCTTCTCGATGCGGCTCGTGACGCCCTTGAGGTTAAGACCGACGACGTACTGCTTGATCGGGCGCTTGATGTGCTCGATCACAAAGCGCTTGCCGTCGATGTCCTGGGCAGCGAGGTTGCGATAGAGCTTCTCGACCTGCTCCTTAACCTCGGGATCGTTGAACGCATAGTGGCCGGAGACATCCAGGATCTTCAGGCTGAGCTCATCGTCGGCAAGGATGTCATCGACCTGCAGGTTGACGTCGTCGCCAGTCATCCACTTGCGCCAGCGCTCGGTCTTGATAGCCTTGACCAGCAGGGTGTGATACAGGTCGGAGGGGTCATCGCACAGACCGTTGTCGACCAGGATCTGCTCGGTGGCGCAGAGCTTGAGGTAGGCGCGGGTCTCCTCGGTGCCATACTGCGGAGCGACGTTGGAGGCGGTCACGTGTGCCGGGATGTGCTCGAGCAGCGTCGCGTCGTCCAGATAGTCGGCATTGTGCTCCTTCAGGCCCACGCCATAGCGCTTGGCCATATCGGCAAGCTCGCGGGCGTTCTTGAAGTTGTAGTGACCGACCTGCTCCGTCCAGCGGGTAAGGGTGCCGGTCTGGCCGACGATAAAGGTGGGCATGGGGCAGCCGCGCTTCTCGAGCTCGGGCTGCAGCTGAGAAATGAACTCCTCGTACTTATCGGTAGAGGTCAAGCCGCCATTGGTCTCCTCGGTACCGACCTCATAGGCGACCTCGGGCAGGTTATGCTCGCGACGGTACTGCTCAAGGTAGTCGATAAGATCGATCGTGCGGCGAAGCACCACGTCGAGCGGAATAACCTTGCCGATCTGATAGGGGTCCTTGGTGGGGTCGACCATCAGCAGGTCAAAGCCCGCCTCCATGTCGGCGACGAAGGACTTGCGGGCGAGCTCCATGGCCTCGTCCTCGGGCAGGTGGGCGTTACGCTCCTCGTCGCGCTGCCACGGACCGCCGTGATCGCGGCACAGGTAGTACGGACCGGTGTAACCCACCTCGTCGGCAACCTTCTTGATGTCGGCGGCAAAGCGCGTCTGGTCCCAACCGTTGACGTAGCCGGCGCCCATCTCGTCCATATCGACCTGGTTGCGGCTGGCAATAAACATGGGCGGGAAATCCTCGTCCTTGGCAAGCTCGAACACGGCCTGAATCAGGTTGGGGCTCATGGGGCCAATGCCGACCATGGTTGCGTGATCGCCGCTATCCTGCAGCTTGAGCATGCCCTGAACGGCCTGACGGATGGTGAGGTTGGACATTTTGTTCTCCTTCTCCAGAGGATTTTTGACAAAAGTTCCCTGGGACCCAGATGTGGGCCCTATCAGTACGGATGGATTTTGTTGTGTAGGGGCGGTTGTGCGGAGTCAAATCCATCCCTCCGCACAACCGGAGTCCTTAAAGGTTTACTTGGCCTGCTTATCGAGCGTGGGCTTCATGGCAATCAGGATTGCAGCGGCGACCACGGCGCCAATCACGATGTCCAGGCAGAACAGCGCGACGTTGTTGGTGGCAAGGGCGACGATAAAGCCACCGTGCGGGACGTAGCAGTCGATGCCCTGGAAGGCGGCAAGTGCCGCACCCACGGCAGAGCCGATGCAAATGCCGGGCAGGGTGTGACCGAGGTCCTTGACCGCGAAGGGGATAGCACCCTCGGTAATACCGATGCAGCCCATGAACAGCGCGGAGATGCCCATCTGGCGGTCAGCGTCATCGAACTTGTTCTTGGCGATGAGCGCAGCGAGGCCACAGGCGATCGGGGGAACGGCGACGGCGACGCGGAACATACCGTTAGGACCGTAGATACCGGAGGCCATGATGGCCATGGTGAAGGTCGAGGCGGTCTTGTTGATGGGGCCACCCATATCGAAGGCGGTCATAACGCCAATGACCAGACCCAGGACAACTGCGGAACCGCCCTGCAGGCTGCCGAGCACGCCGGTGAGCCAGTCCATCACAAAGCCAAGCGGCGTGGCCAGGATGTAGATATAGGCCATGCCCAGGACAAGCGAGGTCAGAATCGGGATGATCAGGATGGGCATGATGGTCTGGATGGTGTTGTTGACCTTCCAGGTCTTCATCCAGCGGACAAAGTAGCCGCAGATGACCGCCATGATCATGGCGCCCAAGAAGCCGGTCGAAACGCTGTTGCCGTTAGGGGTAACGACTGCGTTATTGACCAGGTAGCCCAGGACAAAACCGGGGGCGAGCGCGGGCTTGCCGGCCATCGAGTAGGAGATGTATGCCGCAAGCACCGGGATCATCATGGAGATGCCGGCCATGCCGATGGTGTTAAGGCTCACCATCAGCGGGTTCGTAACCTCCATGCCGTTGGCGCCGGCGGTACCGGATGCCAGCGAGAAGGCAAGAAACACGCCGCCGATAACGACGATGGGGATAAAATAGGAAACGCCGGTATTGAATGCATTGAGCAGCGTCTTGCCAGGATCGGCAAAGATAGACTGCTTGGACGCCGGTGTCGGGGCCTGCGGGGCAGCGGAGACGGCCTTCTTCTCTGCCTTGGCCTCGGCCTTGGGCACGTCAACGGCGCCACCCGTCGCCTTGATGATCTCAATGGCCTGGTCGATGATCTTTACCGGATCGGCGATTACATCAGAGGTGCCGACCTTCAGGAACTTGCCCTCGGCCATCTTCTGCTCAAAACGGTCCTCGGTCTCGACACCCACGTCGACGGACTCCAGGACCAGGTCGGCGGAGTCCACGTCTTCCTGCGTGAGCTCATTCTCGATACCCAGGCCGCCCTGAGCCTCGACCTTGCACTCGATGCCACGGGCGGCGCATTCATCCTGAATCGCCTTCTGGGCCATATACGTGTGGGCGATACCCACAGTACAGGCGGCAACGCCTACGATCTTCATTGCTTCCCTCTTTTCATAGAGTTGCGTGCGCAAGACACCGTTTGCGGAGGCCTCCGGAGCATCCCCTGCCGTTTGGACTTGCTGTCTTTTCGACAAGAACAATATAGGTGCTCGTTTTTCTTAATGCCAGCTTATTTCGGTAAACGCGTAGGTCAGAGCGTTGGTTATGCGATTTAGTTATGCGTTTAACCAAAAATGAATCCTGCGATTTTGCCCTCGATTTCAAAAGTCAAGAAGTATTTGATTTTCTCGGTAGACGGCAGATGCGCATGCCGGTCACAAATTTCGACCCCACCCGTATGCCGCATTTGTTGCATACTCATATGAAAGGAAAAAGCCGCTCACCGAAGCGTATCCTTCACCAAGACTCAAAGTCATCATGTTGGAAAATGCTCATCTGTCGGAAGGAGTCGCTGTGGCAAAACAGCGCGTTACGATCGCAGACGTCGCTCGAGAGGCGGGAACCTCGACGGCAAGCGTCTCGTATTACCTCAACGACAAACGAGAAAAGCTTAGCGAGAAGACGCAGAACAAAATCGCGCGCGTCATTAAGGAACTCGGATACGTTCCCAACGCCCAAGCGCAGACGCTCACCGGCAAGCAAACCCACGTCATTGCCATCATCATTTTGGATAACACCAACAAATGGGCGGGGCTCGTTCTCAATGGCATGGAGCAGGTCATGCTCCCCGCGGGCTACCAGACGGTCGTTTGCACGAGCAACTTTAACCCCGAGACCGAGCTCATGTACGTCGACAAGATGCTCTCGCTGGGCGTCGATGGCTTTATCATCCAGCCCACGGCAAACTTCAAAGCCGTGCATGACCGCATTAGACGCGCCGGCAAGCCGGTCGTCTTTTTCGATGCGGCCATCTATAGCCCAGGTACCAGCTGGATCAAAACCAACCTTTACGACGGCGTGTACAACGCCACACAGGCACTCCTCGACGCCGGCTACGAAGATTTCTTTTCCATTGCCGCCAACATGACCGAAATGCGCACCCGCATGGAGCGTTTTCAGGGGTATGCCGAGGCGCTGGCAGCGAACGGGCAGCTCTACAAAGCGATTCCCATCGATCACAACAAGCCGTCAATCAACGAGCTCACTGAATACTTTAAATTCAAGTTCAATCCCGCCAAGCGAACCCTTATCTTCGTGCAAAATCAGTGGGCACTTCCCCGTGTCTACAAGGCCCTCCAGCCAATGGCCCATCTGCTTCCGCAGCAAATCGGCCTTTTGGGACTCAACTGCGAAGACTGGACTAATCTCACCACACCGACCGTCTCCACCATCATCGAGCCCGTCGACCAAGAAGGTCGCGAAGCAGCCGAGATGCTGCTCGCCCTACTTGACGGAAGCAGCGAACCCGGCGAGCAGCGCATTCTCGAGTGCAAGCTCAACTGGCTCGACTCCACCTCGATCTAGACCGCGGGACAAATGAATCAGTAGCGTTTGTCTCAAATCTTAAGTATTTGTTCGACAGAACGGCCCTTGCCGGCTCCTGCTAGACTGGTAGATTCCCAACCGTCCATCCAGGAGCCTCAATGTCGCGCAAGTCCACCTACAAGCAAGTACTTTCCATCGGCACCGCCGTGGTGCTGGGGTTTGCGCTGTTTACGGGATCGCTCGACGGAGCGCCCAAGCTGCTGTCGCCGCAAGGCGATGAGCAGGCGGCGGCTCTGGCCGAAAAACAAAACGAGAGTCCCAGCCGCACCGACGACGAGGCGGACCTGGTCGCCCGGCTCGAATCGGGAACAGCGAGTTCCTCGGACTCTCAAAATAGCCAAGACTCTGGCGATGGCTCCGATTCCGCCGCAACCGACACCGGTGGCGGCGCTTCCGCGAACAGCGCCGCCACCCCCATCGACGAGGTCGAAAACCCCGACCTCAACCGCGCCCGCGGTGTTTATCTCAGCAGCATTCCCGACTACGCCGGCAACCCCTACGTTGCCCTTCGCGCCGACAGCACGCACCCGCTCGGCACGCCGTCATTCACACTCGATGAATACGATCGCGCCACCGAAGAGGGCTGCTTTAAGAAGTTCTCCAAGCTCGACAGCCTGGGTCGCACTCGCAAGGCGCTCGCCTGTGTAGGCCCCGAGTCGCTCGGACAGGGCAAGCGCGGCGATATCTCGCGCATCCATCCTGCCGGTTGGCACCAGCAGCGCTACGACTTTATTCCGGGCCAGAGCCTCTACAACCGCTGCCACCTTATCGCCTGGTCGCTCTGCGGCGAAAACGCCAACCGCAAGAATCTCCTCACCGGCACGCGCTATCTCAACGAGACGGGCATGCTACCGTTTGAAGAGCAGATTCTCAACTATATTCGCGATACAGGCAACCATGTGCTCTACCGCGTCACGCCCATGTATAACGAAGAGGAACTTGTCTGCCGTGGCATGCGCCTTGAGGCACAATCGGTCGAGGACCACGGCGAGACCCTCTGCTTCCACGTATATTGCTACAACCTGCAGCCGCACGTGCAAATCGACTACGCCACCGGCCGCAATCAGGCATCCGGAGACTAGTGCCGGCCGCGCCACCCGTAACCAAAAAAATGATCCGTTTTCCTCTGTCCCCAAGGGATCAAATAAGGCCGCCCCGGTTACCCAGGGCGGCCTTTTCGTCAGCACCTACATTGCAGGCAAAATCACACGCTACTTGGCGCGACCCTCCTCATAGCGCTCGACCAGCTTGGCCTGAACGTCATAGGGAACCTGCTCATAGCCTGCGGGCTTCATGGTAAAGTCGCCCGTGCCGCGCGTGATAGAGCGCAGACGAGTCGAGTAATCCGTCAACTCGGCGAGAGGCGCCTGTGCGATGACCACGGTGTCGCCGCGCTCATCGGTCTCCATGCCCGTCACGCGACCGCGCGATGCCGAGATGTCGCCCATCACGGCGCCGGCGTAGCTCTCGGGGATAGTCACCGTGATTTCCTCGATGGGCTCCAGCACCACCGGATCGGCATCGGCGCATGCCTTGCGCAGGCCGATGCGAGCCGCCGCGCGGAACGCCATCTCGTTGGAGTCGACGCTGTGATACGAGCCGTCGTACACAGCCACGCGAATGCCCGTGAGCGGATAGCCGGCAATAATACCGTCCTTCATGGTCTCCTGGACACCCTTGTCCACGGCGGGGATCAGCGAGCGCGGAATACGGCCACCTACGACCTCGTCCACAAACTCATAGCCATCGCTCGTGCCGTCGGGCCCAATGAGCGGCTCAACGCGCAGCCAGCAGTCGCCATACTGACCGGCGCCACCGGTCTGCTTCTTGTGGCGGCCCTGAGCGCTCGCCGTGCGGCGGATGGTCTCGCGATACGGGATGCGGATCGGCACGCTCTTGGCAACGACCTTGGTGCGGTCCTCCAGACGGTTGAGCAGCACCGAAACCTGCGCCTCACCAACGGCGGAGATAATGGTCTGGCCGGTCTCCTCGTCGCGGTCGATGCTCATGGTCGGATCGGCCTTGCAGGCCTTCTCGATAAACGTGTAGAGCTTCTCTTCGTCGCCGCGATTCTCGGCCTCGATGGCAATGCGGTACTGCGAGTTGGGGAACTTAAACGCCGCAGCCTCGACCTTGCCGGTAATCGAGAGCGTATCGCCCGTCTCGGCCGCCAGCTTGGGTGCCACGATAATGTCGCCGGCATAGGCGTGACCGACCTCGGTCATGTCGCGGCCGCACATCACATACAGGTGAGCCAGACGGTCGCCCTTGCGGGTACGCGCGTTGATCAGCTCAAGACCCGGCTCAAGCGTACCCGTCAGCACCTTGATAAAGCTGATGCGACCCTGCTGCGGATCGGCCAGCGTCTTAAACACAAACGCCACCGGACGGTCGTCATCACTCGAGATCTTAAGCGAGTCGCCGTCGATGAGCGGCATCTCGCCGTAGTCGGTCGGCGCCGGGAAGTACGTTGCGATGTCGTCCATCAGCGAGTTGACGCCCTGCTCCTTAATGCAATCGCCCGCAAAGACCGGCACAAAGATGCGCTCGGCAATCGCCTTCGACAGCAGGCCCTCAAGCTCCTCCTGCGTCAGCGTCTCCTCGCCTTCCAAGTACTTCATCATCAGTTCGTCGTCAGCCTCGGCCACCAGCTCGCACAGATGGTCATGGGCCTCCTCGGCCTGGGCACGATACTCCTCGGGGATCTCCGACTCAACGGCTTCGGTGCCGTTGCAATGGCGCGCCTTCATGCGCACCA